>NZ_JBEPFC010000114.1:0-24784 GCF_040301705.1 Streptomyces sp. NPDC000151
CCCGTCCCGTCGCCGGCGCGCGCGTCCCCCGGCCCGGCCGGCCGCGGCGCGTCGGGCGTCACGTGGTGCGGTACGGAGTCGTCGGCGTGCTTCTGCTCGCTGGACGACCCGGCGCAGTGGTTGCCGAAGACGGGGTTCAGCAGGCCGACGATGTCCAGGGAGTTGCCGCAGGCGTTCACCGGGACGTCGACGGGGGCCTTGGCGTCGTTGCCCGCGCCCACGCCCGGCGAGTTCTGTGCCGAGCCGGCCGCGCCCGCGCCCTCCCCGGCGTCGTCCTGCCCGCCGTGCTGCCCGCCGCCCTCGGCGGAGCGCTGCTGATGCCCGCCCTGCGCCTGCTGCCCGCCCGGCGCTTGGTGCCCGCCCGACGCCTGGTGGCCGGCGCCTCCGCCGTCGCTGGCACAGCCGTTGCCGAAGGACGGGTTGAGCGCCCCGACGACGTCCGCGCTGTTCCCGCAGATGTTCGCGGGGACCTCCACCGGTGCTTGGACGTTGTTCCCGGAGAGCACTCCCGGGGAGTTCGCGCTCTCACCGCTCGCTCCCGCGTCCGCGAACGCGGTGCCTCCGGTCACCCCGAGCACACCCGTGGTGGCCGCGGCGGCGAGGAGACCCTTTGCCAGGACCTGTCGCATTGGTCTTCCTGTCTTCGCTTGCCGTCGCGTAAGGGCTGCTGCCCGTACGCCCGTAACTACAAGGCGGCCCCGGGGCGCATGGCATGCGTCCCGAGGCCGTCCGGGTCGAACTCGCAACTGCGTGCGTCGCGAACGTCAGTCGTTGACGCAGGTGTTGCCGAAGGCGGGGTTCAGCAGGCCGATGATGTCGATGGTGTTGCCGCAGACGTTCACCGGAATGTGAATCGGAACCTGGGCGACATTGCCGGACAGCACGCCCGGAGAGTTGTTGGCGGCACCGCTGGCACCCGCGTCGGCGAACGCCGGCGCGGCAGCACCCGCCGCCATCAGCGTTCCAGCGGCGACCGCGGCGACCTTCGTGTACTTCACTTTCAGCCCTTTCTGCAGCGGAGTTCGTAACGGTCACGACCTTCGTGCCGCACGAGCGCTATCCCGATCGCCCGTAACAACGCTGCCGTGTCTGGTAACGAGCACCCAGGGGAATCGAAACCCCACTGCCGGAATTTTCCTCGGAACACCCTCTAATGACCCAACGACTCGGCCCGAAGTAATGTTTGTAGGAATTTCCGCTCGTCGCCTCAGCAGTACGGAATGCGACCCGGTGCGCGACCGTCGGCGGCCCGTCGGCGGCCCGTCGACAGCCCACCGGCGGCCCGCCAACGGGCCTTTTTGGCACGCGAAAAGGCCCGGACCGCCCAGGAGGAGAGGACAGGCGGTCCGGGCCTTCGCGGCCGGTGGATCAGCCGTTGTCGGTGCCGTTCGCCGACAGGATCGGGATGTTGTCCACGATGTGCGACAGGGGCTCGTCGCCCTTGTTCTGACCGGAGTTGTCGGTGCACTGCTGGTTCTGCGGGTTCGCCAGCACGTTGATGTCCTGGACCGTGATCGGGATGAGACCGATGAGCGAACCGATGTTGGCCTTGAGCGGCAGACCGACGCAAGGCTTGTTCAGCGTGCCCTGGACCAGACCGAGCTGGGTGCTCATGTGGCCGGCCGTCGTCTGGTTACCGAAGGACGACGAGGAGCCGTTACCGCTCAGCGAGGTGGCACCGCCGTCGTCACCGAGCGCCAGCGCCTGCGGGGCCGCTGCCGCCGACATGCCCACAATGGACGCCGCCACGGCACCCGTGGCAAGAACCTTCTTGAACACGATTCACCCTTCTCAATACGGAATGCCCGTAGTCGGAGCGAACTGGTCAACGTGATCCGGTGGGTTTGGTTGCGTGCTGTCACTCGAATGAACGCGCAACGGCGCGGCGGCCTGACGCCCCGAAGGGCATCACACCACCGCGCCGTTACGGAAAGCGGTCACCGGCCGGTGTACCGGCCGACCGGTTCACCGGCCGGTCGCGAGCACTCCCGTCAGCGGTTGACGCACGGGTTGCCGAAAACCGGGTTGAGCGCGCCGATCACGGTGACGGTGTTGCCGCAGGCGTTCACGGGGATGTGCACCGGAACCTGGACGACATTCCCGGACCCGACACCCGGGGAGTTCTCGGCGGCGCCGAACGCGCCCGCGCCGGTGGTGGCGGACGCCATACCGGAAGCGCCGAGTACCGCGGCCCCGGCCACGGCGGTGAGCAGGGCGGTCTTGGCAACGCGCGACATAGCAGTACCTCTTCACTGAACAGCGGACAGTAACGTCGGCTTCGATTTCCGTCGCCCAGTTGGGCTAACAGACCGATCAACGCATCAACAGCCCGACGGGTGCGGCCCCGCCCGGGTGAACCACTGGTCAGATGTACGGATTGCGGTGTACGGATCGCAACACGCCGAAAGCGGCTCGTGCGGCTGGTACGCAGTACGGCGTTCAATACCAGCCAGAATTCAGAATGCAGCCGGTCGCTCCTGCACATTCAGCGCATTGAGCCGATCGAAGGTTTATCGGCGGCTGCCCGTAGCCGATGGACCGGATCTGCGTTCAGCACGGTGCGGCGCCCGTCCGGAGCCGCGGTAACCATCCCTGGAGGGACTCCCCATGAAGACTGCACACAAGGCCGCTATGGTCCTGGTCGCCGCCGGCCTCGCCGCGGGCGCCGCTTCCGGTTCCGCGATGGCCGACAGCGGTGCCACCGGCGCTGCCGTCGGTTCGCCCGGCGTGCTGTCCGGCAACGCCGTCCAGGTTCCGGTCCACGTGCCCGTGAACGTCTGCGGCAACACCATCGACATCATCGGCCTGCTGAACCCCGCCTTCGGCAACACCTGCGTCAACGACTGACGTTCGCGCCGCAGCAGGCAGGAAGGGCCCCGCAGAGGCGGGGCCCTTCCTCCTTTTCACGCTGCCGTCCCATGGCCCGGCAGCCCTTTTCCCGATCCGCTCACGGGCCCGTCAGAGGAGCCCGATGCCGAGGTCGAGGTCGATCAGGTGGTCGTGGTGCCACCATCCGTGATCCCAGCAGTCGTAACCCCAGCCCCACCCGCAGGGGCCGGCGGCCGGCGCGGTCGTCGGCGCGGCGGCCGGCGTCTGGGCCGAGGCCACCCCGGACAGCGGGACGACCGCTGCTGCGGTGAGTGCGGCGGTGGCGGCGAAGCGTCCGATGAACTTGCGCATGGTTTCTCTCCTTCTGCGCAGAAGTGGGACACAAAAATCATTACAGCCCCACCCCTTTGGGCGCTCGCTCAGACTTGCGAATGACTCCACTGGCGCAATCCACCGGACCATCTGTCGCGGGAATTCCCCGGCAGTCCTACGCTGCCCCGCAACGCCGCGACGCTTGACCCTTCAATCGAATGGCGTAGCGGCCGCACCGAATGCCGAAGCCCGACGAAAAAGAAAAAGAAGGCGCCGGCCGGCGCGAGAATCCGTCCCGCGAGGGCGCCGGGAACGCCGAGGCCGGCGAGTGGTCGCCGCCGGGTACGTGAGTCGGCTCCGGCGGCGACCGTGCGCGAGAAGGCGTGGCTCCCCGTCCCCGTCTCCTGGCGCTGATTTCGCCCGTCACCGGCCGCCGGAAGCGCGGGATGATCCCGGCGGGACAAGTCCGGGAGGGCGGGGCCGGAAGAACCGCATGTCGCCGCAGACTCAGCGGATCTCCGGCCGTCTGTGGGCCCGGACGACGATCTCGGGGGCTCGGAGATCCCTGCACCCGCGTACACGGGTGGTCCTGTACGACCCCGACCCTACGACCCCCACCCCCGCCCGCACACCCTCATTTCCCGACACATCCCCCGCCCCTGCCCAGGCCCCTGCCCAGGCCCCGGCGAGGGGTGCGGCCGGGGCTCCAGTCGGCGCCTCACGCCCGACAACGGAAAAAGCCCCAGGTCACGGTGTGACCTGGGGCTTCCCCTCGCCGAGCCGCCTAGGGGAGTCGAACCCCTGACCTACGCATTACGAGTGCGTCGCTCTGGCCGACTGAGCTAAGGCGGCGTGGTGCGCGGCCCAGTCTACACATGGCGGAGGGGTGGTTCGTAATCGGATTCGGAGGGGGGCCGGGGCCCGTGGTGCGGTCAGGAGCAGCGCTTGTTCTTGGCGGGGGACGTGCCCTCCAGCAGGTAGGTGTTCACGGCGGTGTCGACGCAGTCGCTGCCGCGGCCGTACGCGGTGTGGCCGTCGCCCTCGTACGTGAGGAGGCGGCCGGAGGAGAGCTGGGAGGCGAGGCCGCGGGCCCACGGGTAGGGGGTCGCCGGGTCGCGGGTGGTGCCGACGACGAGGATGGGGGCCGCGCCCTTCGCCTCGATGCGGTGCGCCTCGCCGGTGGCCTTGGCGGGCCAGTACGCGCAGTTCAGCGGCGCCCACGCGAAGTTCTCGCCGAAGACCGGGGACGCCTTGCGGAAGGCGGGGAGCGCGGCCTCGACCTGGGCGGGCGAGGAGAAGGCCGGGGGGAGGTCCAGGCAGTTCACGGCCGGGTTGGCGAACATTTGGTTGGCGTAGCTGCCGTCCGGGTCGCGCTCGTAGTAGGAGTCGGAGAGGGCGAGCAGGCCGCTGCCGTCGCCCTTCTGGGCCTTGGTGAGGTACTCGCGCAGCAGCGGCCAGGCCGTCTGGTCGTACATGGCGGCGATCACCCCGCTGGTCGCCAGGGACTCGGTCAGCTTGCGGGACTCGCCGGTGGCGATCGGGTGCGCGTCCAGGCGGCGGAAGAAGGCGGAGAGGCGCTTGCCGGCGTCCGTGGCGCTCTTCGTGCCCAGCGGGCAGTCGCGCTTCTTGACGCAGTCGGCGGCGAAGGACATGAAGGCGGTGTTGAAGCCGGCGGTCTGGTCCTCGTTGAGCTGCCGGGAGGTCAGGGAGGGGTCCATCGCGCCGTCCAGGACGAGCCGTCCGACGCGGGAGGGGTACAGGCCCGCGTACATCGCGCCGAGGAAGGTGCCGTACGAGGCGCCCACGTAGGTCAGCTTCCGGTCGCCCAGGACGGCGCGGAAGATGTCCATGTCGCGGGCCGCCTCGACGGTCGAGACATGGCCGAGCACCTTGCCCGAGCGGGCCCGGCAGCCGTCGGCGAACTTCTTGTAGGCGGTGGTGAGCTTGCCCTGCTCCGCCTTGTCGTCGGGGGTCTGGTCGACCTGCGTGTACCCGTCCATCTGCTTGTTCGTGAGGCAGCGGACCGGTTCGCTGCGCGCCACGCCGCGCGGGTCCATCGCGACCATGTCGTACCGGGCCTTCACGGCGGCCGGCTCCGGCGCGTACTGCTGGAGGTAGTTGATCGCCGAGGCGCCGGGGCCGCCCGGGTCGACCATCAGGGAGCCGATCCGCTTGCCGGGCCCGGTGGCCTTCTTGCGGGAGACCGCGAGCTTCAGGTCGGTGGCGCGGCTGGGCTTGGCGTAGTCCAGCGGAGCCCGGAGGGTCGCGCACTGGAAGCCCTTGGGGCCGCAGGAGTGCCAGCTCGGCTTCTGGTCGTAGTACGGGCGC
Source organism: Streptomyces sp. NPDC000151 (assembly GCF_040301705.1). Taxonomy (NCBI): domain Bacteria; kingdom Bacillati; phylum Actinomycetota; class Actinomycetes; order Kitasatosporales; family Streptomycetaceae; genus Streptomyces; species Streptomyces sp. NPDC000151. The sequence continues at coordinate 5,470 of NZ_JBEPFC010000114.1, forward strand.
AGGGCCGCCGGTACGTCCGTGGGCAGCGGGTCCAGGGGCTTGGTCGCCTTGTCGCTCTCCGGGCGGGCGTCGGGGCCGTGCTGGGCCGGCGAGGCGACCGCGCCGCCATCCGCGCCGCCCGGTTTACTGCAGGAGACGAGCAGCGCGGCGGCCGCGAGCACGGCGCCGGAGGTGCGGAGCAGACGGCTGGTGTCCATGGGTACGGTCCCTCGTTCGGCGGCGGTGGCGGCACTCGGCTCGGTGACGATTGGTGACCAGTGGTGACAGTTGGCGACAGCTCTGGGGAGCGTATCGGTCCTGATGGGGTCATGCCTGGCCTATTGCCCTCGTACGAGTGAGTTCGGCCGCCCGGCGAGGTACCGGGTGCGCTCGCCGCGCCGTGGGCGTCCCGGCGCTCTCAGCCCGCGCGGAGGGCCATCGTCATGGCCTCGACCGCCAGCAGCGGGGCGACGTTCCGGTCCAGGGCGCGGCGGCAGGCGATGACCGCCTCTATCCGGCGCAGCGTGCGCTCGGGGGTGGAGCCGGCGGCGATGCGCTGGACGCTGTCCCGTACGTCCTCGTTGGCCAGCTCGGCGGCCGTGCCGAGCTGGAGCGCCAGGACGTCGCGGTAGAAGCCGGTCAGGTCGGTCAGGGCAAGGTCCAGGCTGTCCCGCTGGGTACGCGTGGAGCGGCGCTTCTGCCGGTCCTGCAGCTCCTTCATCACGCCCGCCGTGCCGCGCGGCAGCCGACCGCCGGTGCCCGCGGCGGCGCCCAGCGCGGCCCGCAGCTCCTCGGTCTCCTTGGTGTCGACCTCCTCGGCGACCTGCTTGGCGTCCTCGCCCGCCGCGTCGATCAGCTCCTGCGCGGCCTTGAGGCAGCCGCCGACGTCGTCGACGCGGAGCGGGAGCTTGAGGACGGCGGCGCGCCGGGCCCGGGCCCGCTCGTCCGTCGCGAGCCGGCGGGCCCGGCCGATGTGGCCCTGGGTGGCACGAGCCGCGGCAACGGCGGCCGCGGGCTCGATGCCGTCGCGACGCATCAGCATGTCGGCCACCGCGGACGGGGCAGGTGTACTCAGCGTCAGCAGGCGGCAGCGGGAGCGGATGGTGGGGAGCACGTCCTCGATGGACGGGGCGCACAGCAGCCAGACCGTGCGCGGCGCGGGCTCCTCGACGGCCTTCAGGAGGACGTTGCCCGCGCCCTCGGTGAGCCGGTCGGCGTCCTCCAGGACGATCACCTGCCAGCGGCCGCCGGCCGGTGACATCGAGGCCCGGCGGACCAGGTCGCGGGTCTCCTTCACGCCGATGGACAGCAGGTCCGTACGGACCACCTCGACGTCGGCGTGCGTGCCGACCAGCGCCGTGTGGCAGCCGTCGCAGAAGCCGCAGCCGGGGGCGCCGCCCAGCGCGCGATCCGGGCTCACGCACTGCAGGGCGGCGGCGAAGGCGCGGGCGGCGGTGGACCGGCCGGAACCGGGCGGGCCCGTGAACAGCCAGGCGTGCGTCATCCTGGACGCGCTCATGGACTCCGGCGCGGACTCGGGCACGGCGGCGCCCGGCTGCTCGGCCGTGACCAGGGCGTCCGCGTCCTGCGCCGCGGCGGCGAGCTGCTCCGTCACCCGCTCCTGGCCCACCAGGTCGTCCCACACCGCCATTGCCGCTCCGCCGTCCTGTCCGTGTCCTGCCACGCGGTCCTGCCACCCGCCGGGCCGCCCCGTCGCCGTCGCATCCCGCCGTTGTGTCCCGCCGTCGTGTCCCATTGTGGTGGACGGCACTGACAATCCCGTCCACGTGGGGCGGAAAGCGCGCTCCGGGGGGCGCCCCGGGCCGGAAACGCCACCGGCCCCCGGTACGACGCGTACGTACCGAGGGCCGGAGAGGCGGGGATCAGCGGCGGCCCCAGCGGCCGCGGCGCTCCTCCTCTTCCTCCGTGTCGCGCGGGCCGAGCAGCTCGTCCGCGAGGGTCGGGAGGTCGTCGAGCGGGGTCTCCTCGGCCCACTCCGGGCGCCGCCGGCCGCCGGCGGGCCGCGGCTGGTGCTCGTACTGGGAGTGCGGCTGCTGCGGCGCGTACGACTCGTACGGCGACTGGCCGGTCCGGCCGGGGGACGGCAGGCCCGCCGCCGGGTCGATCTGCGGCAGCTCGGCCGTGCGCTCGGTGCTCGACTCGGCGGCGGGACGGCGCGTGCCGCCCTGCTCCGGGCGGAACATCCACGACGGCACCCGGTCCTCCGGGCCCTCGGGGCGTACCGGCGGCAGTACGGCGGTCTCGTCGGCCGCGCCGCTGTGCGCCGCGTCCTCGGGGCGTACGGAGGGCAGTACCGCCGTCTCGTCGGCGGCCCCGGAGCCCGCGGCGGGCGCCCGCCGGCCGGCACCGGACCGGTCATCCGCGGACGACCGGTCGCCGTCGCCGTCCGCGACCGGCTCGGGCTGCGGCAGTACGGCGGTCTCCTCGGGGTCGGACCCGGAATCGGTACGGCCGGCCGGCTCACCGGCGCCCGCGCCGGGCCGCGTCTCCTTGCGCATCTCCACCCGCGGCGTCCCGCCGGGCACGGTCTCCGCCGCGTCCCGCGGGGCGTGCTCCTGCGGCTCCTTGCGCATGCTGATGACCGGCGTCTCCGTGGTCGGCGCATCGGAGTCGTGCAGCCCCTCCGTCGCCGAGGCCGCGGCGAGCCGGGCCTGCTCGGCGCGGAGCAGGGCCTCCTCGGCCTTGCGCTGCTTCTCCAGGCGGCGCTCCTCGGCCTCCTGGCGCAGCCGCTTCTCCTCCTCGTGCTGCCGGCGCAGCCGCTCCCGCTCGGCCTGCCGCGCCGCCTCCTCGGCCTCCCGGCGCTTGCGCTCCTCCTCGGCCTGGCGACGGGCCTCCTCGGCACGCTGCCGGGCCTCCTCCGCCTGCCGGGCGGCCTCGCGCGCCTTGGCCGCCTCGATCTCGCGGCGCTTGCGCTCCTCCTCCTCGGCGCGCAGCCGGGCCAGCTGCTCCTGGCGCTCGCGCTCCTGCCGCTCCTCCTCGGCCTTGCGCGCCGCCTCTTCCTCGGCCTTCCTGCGGGCCTCCTCCTCGGCGGCCTTGCGGGCCTCGGCCTGCGCCTTCACCTCGGCCTCGGACAGCGGCAGCACCTGGTCCAGGCGGTGCCGTACGACCGTGGTGACGGCCTCCGGCTCCAGCCCCGCGTCCACGACCAGATAGCGGGCCGGGTCGGCGGCGGCCAGCGTCAGGAAGCCGTTGCGCACCCGCTCGTGGAACTCCGCGGGCTCGGACTCCAGCCGGTCCGGCGCCTCCGTGAAGCGCTCGCGCGCCGTCTCCGGGGTGACGTCCAGCAGGACCGTGAGGTGCGGTACAAGGCCGTCGGTGGCCCAGCGGGAGATGCGGGCGATCTCGGTGGGGGCGAGACTGCGGCCCGCGCCCTGGTACGCCACGGAGGAGTCGATGTACCGGTCGGTGATGACGACGGCGCCGCGCTCCAGGGCGGGCCGGATCACGCTCTCCACGTGCTCGGCGCGGTCGGCGGCGAACATCAGGGCCTCGGCGCGGTCCGACAGGCCGGACGTCGAGACGTCCAGGATGATCGAGCGCAGCCGCTTGCCGATGGCGGTGGCGCCCGGCTCACGGGTCACCACGACCTCGTGGCCCTTGGCCCGCATCCAGTCGGCGAGCGCCTCGACCTGGGTGGACTTGCCGGCCCCGTCGCCGCCCTCCAGGGCGATGAAGAAGCCGGTCGCGGCCGGGGCCTCGGCCGGGTCCCCGCCGCGCAGCGCCTCGCGCAGGTCACGGCGGAGCGAGACGCCCTGCCGGTCGTCGGTCTTGCCCAGTACCCACGCGGCGACCGGCAGCAGCAGCGCGCCGACGAGCATCAGCGTGAAGGCCGCGCCGCCGTGCGCGAAGACGAAGGAGCCCGTACCGAGGTGGTGCGGGCCGATGGCGGCGGCCAGCAGCGGCGCGACGATCGCGGCGGGCGCGATGGCGAGCCGCACGACGGCGTGCAGGTGCTCGGTCGTACGGGAGCTGCGGAACTCCTCGGCCTCCTGGTCCAGCAGCGCGTGTCCGGTGTGGGCCGCGATGCCGGCGCTCACCCCGGCCAGCAGCGCCAGCAGCAGGACGGTGGTCGGGTCGGGCACCAGGCCCATGGCCAGCAGCGCGAGGCCGGTGACGGCCACGGACAGGGCGAGCAGCCGACGGCGGGAGAAGCCGGGCAGGACCTTGCGGGCGCTGCGGATGCCGAGGACCGGGCCGCCGGTCAGGGCCAGTACGAAGAGGGCGAAGCCGACCGGGCCGCCGCCGAGGTCGCGGACGTGCAGCACGGTCAGGGAGACGGCCGCGGCGATCGCGGCGGCGACCGCGGCGCAGGCCAGCACGAGCAGCGGGACAGCGCCCGTACGGCCCTTGTCGACACCGGTGCCGGTCTTCGGGCGGCGCAGGCCCTCAAGGGGGGAGCGGGGACGCGGGGTCCGCGAGCCGGGGAACTCGATGAAGTACACGATCGAGACGGACGCGGCGAACAGCCCGGCCGCGACGTACGAGCCGAGCGCTGCCTGGTGGGTGTGGAACCACTCGATGCCCGCCCCCAGCGCGTTCCCCACCAGCGTGACGACCAGGAGGCCGGCGGCGGCGATGGGGAGCGCCACGAAGCCCGTGCGCAGCGAGAGGCGGCGCAGCGCCTCGTGGTTGTCCGGCAGCGGTCTCACGGCGTCGCCCTCGGCGGGCGGCGCGGGCAGCAGCGCGGGGGCCGCGCTCTCCCGGCACACCGTCCAGAAGCGCTCGGCGACGCCCACGACGAAGGCGGTGATCAGCACGCAGGCCAGGGCGTTGCCGTGGACCCAGTCGATCCACAGGGGGGCGACGATGAGCAGCAGGGCGCGCAGGGCGTCCGTGGTGATCATGGTCCAGCGGCGGTCCAGCGGCCCTTCCGGCGCGGTCAGCGCCGAGAGCGGGCCGAGCAGCACGGCCCCGAAGAGCAGCGTCGACAGCAGCCGGGCAGCGAAGACGGCGGCGACCGCGAAGGCCGCGCCCCGATATCCGCCGCCGAAGGCCGCGGTGCCTCCGTGGGGGGTGAAGACCGCCGCTTGCAACGCGAGCAGGACCAGGACCAGAACACCGAGGGCATCACCGATGCCACCGACGAACTGGGCGCTCCACAGCCGTTTGAGGGGAGGGAAGCGCAGCAGGGCTCGCACGGCGCGCTCGCGGGAATCCGCGGCGAGTGCGCCTGATGTGGGGGTCACGTCCGTTGGCTGCTCGGTACGCGTCATTCCGCCAGCCTAGCGGGACCCGGTGACATACCGGGTGCCCGCCCGAACAGGAGATCGGCCTCTGGGCGGGGCCTGCCCTGCCGCCGGCCGTCTGCGGCCACGTCGTGGCTGGTCGCGCAGTTCCCCGCGCCCCCGAGGGCTGCGCCCTGACGGGCGCAAGCCTCGGTCAGTCGTCGGACGTCGCCGACTTCGCGGCCGTCTTCTTGGCCGTCGTCTTCTTCGCAGCCGTCTTCTTCGCGGTCGTCGTCTTCTTTGCGGCGGTCTTCTTGGCTGCCGTCTTCTTTGCCGGGGCCTTCTTCGCCGTTGTCTTCTTGGCGGTGGTCTTCTTCTTGGCCGGGGCCTTGGCGCGCTTCTCCGCCAGGAGTTCGTAGCCGCGCTCCGGCGTGATCGTCTCGACGTCGTCGTCGCGGCGCAGGGTCGCGTTCGTCTCGCCGTCCGTCACGTACGGGCCGAAGCGGCCGTCCTTGACCACGACCGGCTTCTCGCTGACCGGGTCCGTGCCCAGCTCCTTCAGCGGCGGCTTGGCGGCTGCCCGGCCGCGCTGCTTGGGCTGGGCGTAGATCGCCAGCGCCTCGTCGAGCGTGATGGTGAAGAGCTGCTCCTCGTTCTCCAGGGAGCGCGAGTCCGTGCCCTTCTTCAGGTACGGGCCGTAGCGGCCGTTCTGCGCGGTGATGTCCACGCCCTCGGCGTCCTGGCCGACCACCCGCGGCAGCGACATCAGCTTGAGCGCGTCCTGCAGCGTGACCGTGTCCAGGGACATCGACTTGAAGAGCGAGGCCGTGCGCGGCTTGACCGCGTTCTTGCCGGTCTTCGGGGTGCCCTCGGGCAGGATCTCGGTGACGTACGGGCCGTACCGGCCGTCCTTGGCGACGATCTGGTGGCCGGACTCCGGGTCCGTGCCCAGCTCGAAGTCGCCGCTGGGCTTGGCCAGCAGCTCCTCGGCGTACTCCACGGTCAGCTCGTCGGGTGCCATGTCGTCCGGCACATCGGCGCGCTGGTGGTTCTCGGAGTCCTTCTCGCCGCGCTCCACGTACGGGCCGTAGCGGCCGACGCGCAGCACGATGCCGTCCCCGACGGGGAAGGAGGAGATCTCCCGGGCGTCGATCGCGCCCAGGTCCGTGACCAGCTCCTTCAGGCCGCCGAGGTGGTCGCCGTCGCCGTTGCCGGCCCGGGAGGCGGCACCCGCGTCGTCGCCCTCGCCGAAGTAGAAGCGGCGCAGCCACGGCACGGACTGGGCCTCGCCCCGTGCGATGCGGTCGAGGTCGTCTTCCATCTTGGCGGTGAAGTCGTAGTCGACGAGCCGCCCGAAGTGCTTCTCCAGGAGGTTGACCACGGCGAAGGACAGGAAGGACGGCACCAGGGCCGTGCCCTTCTTGAAGACGTAGCCGCGGTCCAGGATCGTGCCGATGATCGACGCGTACGTCGACGGGCGGCCGATCTCCCGCTCCTCCAGCTCCTTGACCAGCGTCGCTTCGGTGTAGCGGGCCGGCGGCTTGGTGGCGTGGCCGTCGACGGACATCTCGCGCGCTGTCAGCGCGTCGCCCTCGGCGACCTGCGGCAGCCGGCGCTCGCGGTCGTCCAGCTCGGCGTTCGGGTCGTCAGCGCCCTCGACGTACGCCTTCAGGAAGCCGTGGAAGGTGATGGTCTTGCCGGACGCGCTGAACTCGGCGTCCCGGCCGTCGCTCGCCGTGCCGCCGAGCTTGACGGTGACGCTGTTCCCGGTGGCGTCCTTCATCTGCGACGCGACGGTCCGCTTCCAGATCAGCTCGTACAGCCGGAACTGGTCGCCGGTCAGGCCGGTCTCGGCAGGGGTGCGGAAGCGGTCGCCGGAGGGGCGGATCGCCTCGTGCGCCTCCTGCGCGTTCTTGACCTTGCCGGCGTAGCTGCGCGGCTTCTCCGGGAGGTAGTCGGCGCCGTAGAGCTGCGTGACCTGCGCCCGGGCCGCCGCGATGGCGGTGTCGGAGAGCGTCGTGGAGTCCGTACGCATGTAGGTGATGAAGCCGTTCTCGTACAGCTTCTGGGCCACCTGCATGGTCGCCTTGGCACCGAAGCCCAGCTTGCGGCTGGCCTCCTGCTGCAGCGTCGTCGTACGGAAGGGCGCGTACGGGGAGCGGCGGTACGGCTTGGACTCGACCGAGCGGACCGCGAAGCTCGTGTTCTCGAGGGCGGCGGCCAGCGCCCGCGCGTTCGCCTCGTCCAGGTGCAGGACCTGGTCGGACTTGAGCCGGCCGTCGGAGCCGAAGTCGCGGCCCTGGGCCACGCGGCGGCCGTCGACGGTGGTCAGGCGGGCCCCGAAGGTGCCCGGGTCGGTCGCGTCGCCCTCGCGGCCGGTGGCGAAGGAGCCGGTCAGGTCCCAGTACTCGGCGGAGCGGAAGGCGATGCGCTCGCGCTCCCGCTCGACGACGAGGCGGGTGGCCACCGACTGGACACGGCCGGCCGACAGCCGGGGCATGACCTTCTTCCACAGGACCGGCGAGACCTCGTAGCCGTAGAGGCGGTCGAGGATGCGGCGGGTCTCCTGGGCGTCGACGAGCTTCTTGTTCAGCTCCCGCGGGTTCGCCACGGCGTCCCGGATGGCGTCCTTGGTGATCTCGTGGAAGACCATGCGGTGGACGGGGACCTTGGGCTTGAGGATCTCCTGCAGGTGCCAGGCGATGGCCTCGCCCTCGCGGTCCTCATCGGTGGCGAGGAAGAGTTCGTCGGACTCGGCCAGCAGCTCCTTGAGCTTTTTGACCTGGTCCTTCTTGTCGCTGTTCACGACATAGATCGGCTGGAAGTCGGCGTCGACGTTCACGCCGAGGCGGGCCCACGGCTCGCCCTTGTACTTCGCCGGGACCTCGGCGGCGCCGTTGGGAAGGTCACGGATGTGCCCGACGCTCGCTTCGACGACGTAACCAGGGCCGAGGTAGCCCTTGATCGTCTTCGCCTTGGCAGGCGACTCGACGATGACGAGTCGGCGGCCGCCGCCTTGTGCGGTGTCGCTGGTCGGGGACAACTTCGCTCTTCTCTCCGGTCGGCGCTGGGGGGTACCTCGGGAGGGGATTCCCGAGGGCGACTCTTCGGTGACGCTGCGGAGTGTGACGGTACATCCCGCCCCCGTGTCAAACGGAAAAAGCCCACAACGCCACTCGAACGGTAACCCGAGTCCAGCCCTTCATGCCGCCCGGACCGCGCGCCGCGGGCTCCACCACTGGGCGTGATCATGTGCCGCGAAGGGGCGGCGGGAAGGGCCGCGACGAGGCGGCAGACGGGTCGGGGCGCCACGGAAGGGGATACTCCGGATCCGGCTCCGGCAGACGCTGCGGACCTGGAACGGAAGGGGTGCGGGAGATATTCCGTTTCCGCGTCCCGTCCGCATTTCCCCCGGGCCTTTCCGGGGCCGCCGGCGGGTACCGAGGGGCGGCTCTCAGGGGCCCGGCGGCGGCGCGCGGGCGGCTGGCAGGATGGGTGGCGGGTCACACACAGACGTCTTCGGGGGGCACCGGCCATGACGAGCGAGCGCGACGTCCACGCCAGTGCGGTATCGGTGCCGCCGGCCCCTCCGATCCCGGGCGCGTCGGCGGCCGCCGCACCGGGCGCGGCGGAGGACGGTCCACGGGTGCGGCGGGCGACGCTGCTGGGCGTCGCGGTGGTGACCGGTCTCACGGCGGCGGCCTGCGCCTATCTGTGGCACACCGACCCGCACCAGCCGGGCCAGCCGCTGCCGCGCTGCCCCTTCAACGCCATGACCGGCCTGCTCTGCCCGGCGTGCGGCGGTACCCGCATGGTCTACGACCTGCTGCACGGTGATCTGCCCGCGGCCCTCCACGACAACGCGGCGCTGCTTCTCCTCGGAGCGCCGCTCGCTGCGTACGTGGGCGGGCGGCTGCTCTACGAAGGGCTGCGGGGCCGCCGCTACCGTTTCCGGCCGACGCCGCGTGCCCTGGCCGCGGCCCTGACGACCGCGATCGTCTGGGGCGTCGTACGGAACGTGGTGGGCTGACCGGCACACGGGCGTCGCCCCGGCGGCCGTCGCCCAGCGGCCGTCGCCCTATGCGGCGGACAGCAGCCAGCAGCCGGCCGCCAGGAACAGCGTGCCGAAGAGCGCGGTCATGGTCACCGCGAGCGGGCGAGTCACACCGTGGGCGACCGGCGCGCGGAGACTGACGCGCGCCACCAGCCACAGCAGCAGCCCGCCGCCGAAGAGAGCGAAGGCGGCACCGGAGAACACCGCGGGTCCACTTTCCATACGGGCACCCTGGCACCCCCGCACGGCCTGCGGGCGAACAGCGGGTGAACGCGCGCGGCGACTCCCCCGTACGGGCTTCACATTCCCCGGTACGCCCGCCCGTCGGCCCGCCTTCCCCGTCAGCCCTCCCCGGGCGTCGCGGCCGCCACCGGGCCGCCGACCGGCTCCAGGAAGCCCTGTTCGACCAGCATCCGGATCGCCTCCGGCGTGCGGTCCCGCAGCATCACCGGGTCCTCGCCGACCAGTTGGGCGATCGCGTCCAGGATGCGGCCGGCCGGCAGCGTGCCGTCGCAGACACCGGCGAAGCCCGCGCCGACCGTGTCGACCTTCGTGGCCCGCCGCATGCCCCTGTTCTGACGGAGCACCACGTGCTCCGGGTCCTCGGCGCCCGGCAGCCCGACCTGCTCCTGCACGACCTCGGGGGCCAGCTTGAACCGCCCGGCCAGCAGCGCCGCGTCGTCCGTGGCGCGCAGGTAGTCCTGGCGCTCGAAGTGGCGGAGCACCGTGGGGCCGAGCGGCTGCTCCACCGGATGCGGCCACTCCTCGATGGTGATCGAGGGGTCCTCGGCGCCGGACTTGCGCAGCGTGATCCACCCGAAGCCGATCGCCTTCGTCTTGCGCGCCTCGAACTCGTCCAGCCACGCCTCGTACCGCGCGGCGTACTCCTCCGGGCCCGCCCGGTGGTCGCCGGCGTCCCGCAGCCACAGCTCGGCGTACTGCGTGACGTCCTGCACCTCGCGCTGCACGATCCAGGCGTCACAGCCGCGCGGCACCCACGCGCGCAGCCGGTCGCGCCAGTCCTCGCCCTCGACGTGCTGCCAGTTGGCCAGCAGCTGGCAGTAGCCGCCGTCGTTCAGATGCCCGGCGGCCTGCTGCACCAGCGTGCGGCACAGGTCGTCGCCGCCCATGCCGCCGTCCCGGTACGTCAGCCGGGCGCCCGGGGAGATCACGAAGGGCGGATTCGAGACGATCAGGTCGTACGTCTCCTCGCCGACCGGCTCGAACAGCGAGCCCTCCCGGAGGTCGGCGGGCTGCGCACCGGAGAGCGCGAGGGTCAGGGCAGCGATGCGCAGCGCCCTCGGGTTCAGGTCCGTGGCGGTGACCTGGGTGGCGTACTGGGCCGCGTGCAGCGCCTGGATGCCGGAGCCCGTGCCGAGGTCGAGTACGGAGTCGAAGTGCGGGCCGGCGGCCGGGGCGCCGCCCTGGGGGCGCAGCGTGATCCCGGCGAGGGTCGTGGACGCGCCGCCCACGCCGAGCACCAGCTCGGAGCGGTCCACGCCGGCCGGGCCGCGGCCGATGCCGCCCGCGCCGCCGACCGCGCAGCCCAGGTCGGAGACGATCCACCAGTCCTGGCCCTCGGGGCCGCCGTACGGCCGCACGTCCACGGTCGCGCGCACGTCGTCGCCGTCCCGGACGAGCCAGCCGTCGGCGAGGCAGTCGTCCAGGGGCAGCGCGGCGCCCGCGCGGGCGGCCGGCACCGGCTGCTGGAGCAGGAAGAGCCGCACCAGCGTCGCCTGGGGGCCGTCGCCTCTCGTGGCGCGCAGGGCCGGCACGGTCTCGCTGCGGGCCAGCGCGGCGTAGGCGGTGGCGCCGAGCAGCTCCAGCAGGCCGTCGGCGGTGAAGCCCGCGGCCAGCAGCGCCTCCCGCAGCCGGGAGGTGCGGGCGGCGGACTCGGGGTCTCGGTCGTCTGCGACGGGGAGGTGCGTACTCACGCCCCCATTGTCAGGGCAACCACTGACAGCGAACCACCGGCACGACGACGGCGCCCCGGCCGGTCCGGTACGGATGTGTCCCGGACACAGGCTCTCCGTACCGACCGGGCCGCGGCGCCCGTACGAGCGGCGCGCGTGGGAGCAGCGCTCGTAAAGCGGCGCCCCTAGGAGCGGCGTCGGTCAGCGCCCCCTGTAGCGCGTCGGTCAGGAGCTCTTCTTGGGCGAAGCCGTCGCCTTCTGGGTCTGGCAGCCCTTCTGACCCGCCATCGCCTTGCCGACGTCGCCGGTCTCCAGCTTCTTGAAGGCGGCCTCGCTCTTCTTGTTGAGCTTGTTGATGCCGTCCGACAGCGAGCGCAGCCCGTCGGCGAACTTCTGCTTGTCCTTGGTGTCCAGGCCGTCGACCTGCTTCTTCAGGTCCGCGTAGCCCGAGGAGAGACCCTTCAGCTCCTTGACCGCGTTCTTCTGGTCGGCGCCGCCGCCGTCGACCGGCGGGGCGCCCGCCTTGCCGAGCGACTTCGCCAGCGAGCCGTACGCGTCCGAGATCTTCTGGAACGCCTGGGAGTCGGTCTGCTGCACCTTCTTGGAGTCGGTGCTGCCGTCGTCAGCGGTCTGCATCGACGCGTTGGCGTCCTGGATCTGCTTGAACTGAGCCTGCGCCGGGTCGCAGAAACGCTTGGCCCAGTCATCGAGCTTCTTGTTGCCGTCGTCGCTGCAGCCGGTCAGCGCGAGCACCAGTGCCGCACCGCCGGACAGTGCAGCCACAAGCTTCTTGTTCACCGGATTGGTCCCTTCCGTGGCTCTCGGCCCCGGAACATACACGCCCAGAGGGCTTTGACCATGAGACGAGCATCCCGTACGACCCGCATTGAAGCCATTTGCACCAAGGGACGGTGACCGATACCTCTCCTGCCCGGCACGCCGACGGGCGGGTGCCCGAGGCGTACAAAACACCTCACGCACCCGCCCGTTGAGCGGTTGTGCCGTCGCCCGCTAGGAGACGACCGCCGGGTCGACCGTCTGCGCGACCTTCCCCGAGTTGTCTTCGTCACCCACGGCGATGCCGCGGCGCTTGGAGAGGTACACCGCGCCCACGATGACGAGCAGCGCGAGGACCGCGACCCCGATCCGTACGCCGACGTTCGCGTCGTCGCCGTAGCTGAACTTCACCACGGCCGGCGCGATCAGCAGGGCCACGAGGTTCATCACCTTCAGCAGCGGGTTGATCGCCGGGCCCGCGGTGTCCTTGAACGGGTCGCCCACGGTGTCACCGATGACGGTCGCCGCGTGCGCCTCGCTGCCCTTGCCGCCGTGGTGGCCGTCCTCGACCAGCTTCTTGGCGTTGTCCCAGGCGCCGCCGGAGTTCGCGAGGAACACCGCCATCAGGGTGCCGGTACCGATCGCGCCCGCCAGGAACGAGCCGAGCGCGCCGACGCCGAGCGAGAAGCCGACCGCGATGGGCGTGAGCACCGCCAGCAGGCCTGGGGTGGTCAGCTCGCGGAGCGCATCCTTGGTGCAGATGTCGACGACCCGCCCGTACTCGGGCGTCTCGGTGTAGTCCATGATCCCGGGCTTCTCCCGGAACTGCCGGCGCACCTCGTAGACCACCGAACCCGCCGACCGGGACACCGCGTTGATCGCCAGCCCCGAGAAGAGGAAGACGACCGCGGCGCCCAGGACCAGCCCGACCAGGTTGTTGGGCTGCGAGATGTCCAGGCTCAGGGCCATGCCGTGGGCGGCGCTGCCCACCTTCGCCACCGCGGTGCCGATGGCGTCGCGGTACGACCCGAACAGTGCGGCCGCCGCGAGCACCGCCGTGGCGATCGCGATGCCCTTGGTGATGGCCTTGGTGGTGTTGCCCACCGCGTCCAGGTCGGTGAGCACCTGCGCGCCGTCGCCCTGCACGTCACCGGACATCTCGGCGATGCCCTGCGCGTTGTCGGAGACCGGCCCGAAGGTGTCCATGGCGACGATGACGCCGACCGTGGTCAGCAGGCCCGTACCGGCCAGCGCGACCGCGAACAGCGCCAGCATGATCGACGCGCCGCCCAGCAGGAACGCGCCGTAGACGGCCAGGCCGATCAGCACGGCCGAGTAGACCGCCGACTCCAGGCCGAGGGAGATGCCCGACAGCACGACGGTCGCCGGGCCGGTCAGCGAGGTCTTGCCGATGTCCCGTACGGGGCGCCGGTTGGTCTCGGTGAAGTAGCCGGTCAGCTGCTGGATGAGCGCGGCGAGGACGATGCCGATGGCGACCGCGACCAGGGCCAGCACACGCGGGTCGCCCGAGCGGCCGGTGATCGCCTCGTCGGTGACGCCCGCGAGGCCCGCGTAGGTGGACGGCAGGTACGTGTAGACGGCGACGGCCACCATCACCAGCGAGATCCCGGCGGAGATGAAGAAGCCGCGGTTGATGGCGGTCATGCCGCTGCGGTCGGAGCGCCGGGGCGCGACGACGAAGATGCCGATCATCGCCGTGACGACGCCGATGGCCGGAACGAGCAGCGGGAAGGCCAGGCCGGCGTCGCCGAAGGCCGCCATGCCGAGGATCAGCGCGGCGACCAGGGTGACGGCGTACGACTCGAACAGGTCGGCCGCCATACCGGCGCAGTCGCCGACGTTGTCGCCCACGTTGTCCGCGATGGTCGCGGCGTTGCGCGGGTCGTCCTCGGGAATCCCCTGCTCGACCTTGCCGACGAGGTCGGCGCCGACGTCCGCGGCCTTGGTGAAGATGCCGCCGCCGACTCGCATGAACATGGCGATCAGCGCGGCGCCCAGGCCGAAGCCTTCCAGCACCTTCGGAGCGTCCACCGCGTACACGAGGACGACGCAGGAGGCGCCCAGCAGGCCGAGGCCCACCGTGAACATGCCGACGACGCCGCCCGTACGGAACGCGATCTTCATCGCCTTGTGCGAGACGGCCGTCAGATCACGGGGCGCCGTGTCCCCTTCGGCGGGAGTGGCTTCGCGGGCGGCCGCGGCGACGCGCACATTGCTGCGCACCGCGAGCCACATGCCGATATAGCCGGTGGCCGCGGAGAATCCCGCGCCGATCAAGAAGAAGGCGCTGCGACCGATGCGCTGCGTCCAGTTGTCGGCGGGCAGCAGCATGAGCAGGAAGAACACCACGACGGCGAATACGCCGAGGGTGCGCAACTGCCGCTGGAGATAGGCATTGGCGCCTTCCTGCACGGCAGCGGCGATCTTCTTCATGCTGTCGGTGCCCTCGCCGGCCGCGAGCACTTGCCGTACCAGTACGGCCGCGACGGCGAGCGCCGCCAGCGCCACGAGGGCGATCACCAGCACCATGCCGCGGTTGCCGCTCGTCAGCGATGGCTCGGCCAGGTATGTGGGGGTGTCGAGCATCTGAGGGGTGTAAGGCCCCGCCATTCGTCCTCCTTGACGTTTGGCACATGGGCGCGCGAATGCACGCTCAGGCGTCCTGAGCAAAGATGTGGACGGATTGTAGGGAGCCGCACTAGATCAAAACAGTACGCGTCAAAGGGAATTCGCCTGCAGCCGCGAAGATCAATAGGTGATCGCTCCCAGAATTCGCCCGGAAGACGGAATGCGGCAAATTCGCTGACCGCGTCCGGATGATCTCGCTGTCCTATTGAACGCCGCTGCTCAGAGCCGCGCGCGAGATCCTTTGCGCGCGGGCCGCACGGGGCGCGCCGCGGAGCCGCGGCCTCCGCTCCGGCGCCCGGCGCCGACGGCGCGGCGCGCGTGTGCGTACGTGTACGAACATGTAGGCGCAGGCGTAGGCCCGCCGGTACAGCTGTGCGCGACGCCCCACGCACGCGGACGACATGGACCGCCGTACGGCACCAGTAGGAGCGGTGGGCGGGTCGGTGGTCGCGGGGGCGGGTTCCGGCGGCCGTTGGCGGCTTCTCGTGGCCGGCTGGCGGCTTCTCGCGGTGCGGCGCGCGGGGAGGGCAGCCGGAGAGTGCGCGGCCGTCAGGAGGCGCCGTGAGGGCGCGTGGTGAAGGTGCTTGGCCGGCCCGGAGTCGTCGGGCTACGGCGGAGGTCCTGACAGGACGGGGCTGAACCCGGGGTTACGGCAGTGCCGGGGTTACGGCAGCAGCGGGTTACGGCAGTACCGGGTCCGGGACCGTCGGCCAGGTCATGCGGATGACGCCACCGGCCTCGCTGGAGGACACCTCGACGTCGTCGACCAGGCCACTGATCACCGCGAGGCCCATCTCGTCCTCGGCCTCGTCGCCGATCACGGACTCCGCGCCGTCCGGCTCGCCGTCAGCGGCGCCCTGGCCGCCCGGCACGGATCCGGCGGGCGTCCCCGGCACCTCGTCACCGACCTCGATGGAGAACTTCTTCTCGTCCTCGATCAGCATGACCGTGATGGGCGCGGCGACGTCGTTACTGCGGTGCAGGCCCACCGCACGGCTGCACGCCTCACCGACGGCGAGACGGACCTCGTCGAGCACCGCCTCGTCCACCCCGGCCCGTCGCGCCACGGCGGCCGCGACCAGGCGCGCGGTCCGTACGTGCTCGGGCAGGGCGCTGAAACGAAGTTCGACGGTGGCCATTGCCATCCCCCTCGATATGCGGGCGTGCTACGCAGGGGGCCGGACGCGTCGTCCGGTACCCCCCACTGCTTCCTGCCCCCGTGCACGCGGCACGGGGCACCGAACAGCCGTCAGTCGGTTGCCGCGACGGCCTCGTCGACCGAGGTGTGAATCGGGAACACCTTGGTCAGTCCGGTGATACGGAAGATCTTAAGAATGCGCTCCTGGTTGCAGACCAGGCGCAGCGAGCCCTCGTGGGCACGCACCCTCTTCAGGCCACCCACCAGCACGCCGAGCCCGGTGGAGTCGAGGAAGTCGACGCGCTCCATGTCCACCACGAGGTGGTAGCTGCCGTCGTTCACGAGCTCGACCAGCTGCTCCCGCAGCTTGGGCGCGGTATATACATCAATCTCGCCACCGACGTCGACGACCGTACGGTCGCCAACGGTACGGGTCGACAGGGACAGGTCCACGGATCCTCCAGCACCTTGCTATCGAGCGGTCGCCCCCCATGGATCGGCAGCCGCGATGGCATTCAATCACTTACCAGCAGGCGCGCACGACGCCTTAAGAGCATTGTCCGTCACTCCGGTGACACACTCGGTGCCGATGGCCTCCAATCAACCGCCGCCGGATGCGGGTGCGCGACCCTCCCCGGGCATGGTCCTCGACCGGCTCGCCAGGGGAGAGATCCGCGCTACGCGCATCACCCATACGGAGCACTTGCCCCCACGGATCGGCAGCCATGCCGACTGGCCCGTATCTATCCGTACGGAAGTGATCGACGCCATCCGTACCGCCGGCATCGAGCGCCCCTGGAGTCACCAAGCCCGCACGGCGGAGCACGCGTTGCGCGGCGAGTCCGTCATCGTCGCCACCGGCACCGCTTCCGGAAAGTCGCTCGCGTATCTCGCCCCCGTGCTGTCGGGACTGCTGGACGGTTCCGAGGCGCCCAACGGGCGGGGGACGACCGCGCTGTACCTCGCTCCGACCAAGGCGCTCGCCGCCGACCAGCGGCGCGCCGTGCGCGACCTGGCGGCGCCGCTGGGCACCGCGATCCGGCCCGCCGTCTACGACGGCGACACGCCGGTCGAAGAACGCGAATGGGTGCGTCAGTACGGCAATTACGTCCTCACCAACCCCGACATGCTGCACCGCGGCATCCTCCCGGCCCATCCCCGCTGGTCCTCCTTCCTGCGCGCGCTGCGCTACGTGGTCATCGACGAGTGCCACACCTACCGCGGCGTTTTCGGGTCGCACGTCGCGCAGGTGATACGCCGGCTGCGCCGGGTCTGCGCGCGCTACGGCTCCGAACCGGTCTTCCTGCTGGCCTCCGCCACCTCCGCCGAGCCGGCCGAATCCGCCGCCCGGCTCATCGGCCGGCCGGTCGTGCAGATCACCGAGGACACCTCGCCGCGCGGAGAGGTCGTCTTCGCCCTGTGGGAGCCGCCGCTGACGGACCTGCACGGCGAGCAGGGCGCGCCCGTCCGCCGCACCGCCACCGCCGAGACCGCCGACCTGCTCACCGACCTCGCCGTACAGGGCGTCCGCAGCGTCGCCTTCGTCCGCTCCCGGCGCGGCGCCGAGCTGATCGCCCTGATCGCCCAGGAACGGCTGGCCGAGGTCGACCGGTCGCTCCCGAGCCGGGTCGCGGCGTACCGGGGCGGCTATCTCCCCGAGGAGCGCCGCGCCCTGGAGCGCGCCCTGCACACCGGCGACCTCCTCGGGCTCGCCGCCACCACGGCACTCGAACTGGGCATCGACGTCTCCGGCCTGGACGCCGTCCTCATCGCGGGCTATCCCGGCACCCGCGCGTCCCTGTGGCAGCAGGCGGGCCGCGCGGGCCGGGCCGGCCAGGGCGCGCTCGCCGTACTCGTCGCCCGCGACGACCCCCTGGACACCTACCTCGTCCACCATCCCGAAGCCCTCTTCTCCCAGCCGGTCGAGTCGACCGTCCTCGACCCCGACAATCCGTACGTCCTCTGGCCCCACCTGTGCGCCGCCGCGGCGGAGATCCCGCTCGGGGAGGAGGACTTGGCCCTCTTCGGTCCGGAGGCCCCCGACGTGCTCGCGGGCCTGGAACGCCGCCGGCTGCTGCGCCGCCGCGGAAAGTCCTGGTACTGGACCCGCCGCGAACGCGCCGCCGACCTCACCGACATCCGCGGCCAGGGCGGCTCCCCCGTTCAGGTCGTGGAGGCCGCCACCGGCCGGCTGCTGGGCACGGTGGACGAGGCCGCCGCGCACTCCACCGTCCACGAGGGCGCGGTTCACCTGCACATGGGCCGTACGTACGTCGTGCAGCACCTGGACCTGGAGGACAGCGTCGCCCTGGTCGAGGAGTCCACACCGCCGTGGTCCACGACCGCCCGCGACACCACGGCCATCTCCATCCTGGAGACCGACACCGAGGTGCCGTGGGGGGACGCGCGCCTGTGCTTCGGCTCCGTCGAGGTCACCAACCAGGTCGTCTCCTTCCTGCGCCGCAAACTGATCACGGGCGAAGTGCTCGGCGAGACCAAACTCGACCTCCCGCCGCGTACGCTGCGCACCCGCGCCGTGTGGTGGACGATGACCGAGGACCAGCTCGACGCGGCCCGGGTCAATCCGGAACAGCTGGGCGGCGCCCTGCACGCCGCCGAACACGCCTCCATCGGCATCCTTCCGCTCTTCGCCACCTGCGACCGCTGGGACATCGGCGGCGTCTCCGTCCCGCTGCACCCCGACACGCTGCTGCCCACGGTCTTCGTCTATGACGGCCACCCCGGCGGCGCGGGCTTCGCGGAACGCGCCTTCCACACCGCGGCCGAGTGGCTCACCGCCACCCGCAAGGCCATCGCCTCCTGCGAGTGCGACGCCGGCTGCCCGTCCTGCATCCAGTCCCCCAAGTGCGGCAACGGCAACGAACCACTCCACAAGCGGGGCGCCGTCCGCTTGCTGACGGAGCTGGTGCGGGGGGCGACCGAGGCGGCCGGTGCCGGGGACGGTTCCGGGGCGGACGAGGCGGGTGCCGGGGCGACCTAGGCGGGCGCCGCTGGCGTCGGCGCCGGCTGATCTCGGGGCGGGGGTGCCCCGGTCGGGTTCAGGGGTGCGTCCGCCGGTCCCGCCCGGGAGCGGATGCGCGGGGCGAACGGTCCCGCGCGGGCCTCGGCCGAGACGTCCGCGACGGCCGCCCGCACCGTGCACCGCACCAGCCGGGCTCCCTGCGCCACCGCGACCCGACGGGCCGCGCCACATGCCTCCGCCTCTCCGTACACACTCCGCGCCGACGCGGCGAGTGCCGCCATGTCCGCAGCCGCTCCTGCCCTGTGACGGGCGATCACCGCCTGCCCCAGCGCGATCACCACGGCGAACACCGCACACAGCGCCATGGTGCTCACGGCCGCCCAAACCGTCGCGGAGCCCCTGTCTCCCCGCCGTCTCCGCAGCTCACCGCTGCACCGTCTCGGCAGTCCGCCGCTGCTCCTGCGCGACTCACCGCCCCACCGTCTCCTCAGCAAGAGCGACCGCCTCCCCTCTGAGCGTCATGGCCAGCGGCCCCAGCGCCGGAGCCGCCGCCTCGACACGTACGCGCACCAGGTCGCCCTCCCGTCGCAGCGCCACCCGCGCCCCGCGCGGGGCGGCCGCCCGGGCCGCTGCCAG
>NZ_JBEPFC010000115.1:0-24541 GCF_040301705.1 Streptomyces sp. NPDC000151
CACGGGGCGGCTCTGCGGGCCGGTCGGGAGCGCGTTCGTACCGCCCTGCGGCCTGCGTACGGGGCCCGGCAGCCCGCCTCCGTACGTGGCACTGCCCGGTGCGGCGGGCTGCCCCTGCGGCGGGCCGGGGCGGCCCGGTACGCCGGGAGGCCCCGGCGGCAAGGCGGAACGGTTCCCCGGACCGGCCGTGCGCGCCGCCGCGGCCCTGGCACCGGCCCGGTACGCGGCGATCGCCCCGGCCCGCGCCCGCCGCGGATCGTCCTCGGCCGCAGCAGCCTCCGAAGACGCACGCGCTCCGGGCGGCCCCGCCTCCGCAGGCGTACGCGGCCCCGCCTCCGCAGGCGCGCGCTCCCCAGCCGCCCCCGCCCCCGAAGGCGTACGCGCCCCAGGCACCCCAGAAGAGCCACCGTGCACGGCCCCACCAGGTACAGCACCACCCCGCACAGCCCCACCACCCAAAGCCCCCGGCGCGCCCCCGCTCCCCGCGCGCCACTCCCGTACCACGCCCGCGCGGACCGCTCCCGGGGGCGGCTCCGCCTCGCGGGGTACCGGGTCGTAGCCGCACAGCGCCTCCTCCGCGGCGCCGGCGGCCAGGCCGGTGAGGACGACGCGGCCGTCGTCGCAGACCAGGACCGTGCGCGGGGTGATGTTGCGATGCGTCCAGCCGTGCGCGTGCAGGGCGCGCAGGGCGGTGAGGATGTCGGCGGCGATCTCCGCCGCGCGGTGCGGGGTCAGCGTGCGGTCGGCGAGCAGCGCCGACAGCGGCCGGGCGGGGATCAGTTCGCTGACGATCCACAGGCTGCCGTCCTGCGCGAAGACGTCGAAAACCTGGTCGAGCCGGGGATGGTCCGGGACGCGCGCGGCGGCCGTCGCGGCCTCCAGGGCGCGCCGCACCACGGGATCGGACGGATCGCGGTCGGCCCGCGAGCCCCCGCCGGAGCCCGGACCGGCATCCGTACGCCGCCCGCGGCCACCGCCCCCCGCACCGCCGTACTCCCGGCCGGACCCGGCCCCCGTGTCGTACTCGTCGACCAGCTCCGCGTCCACGACGTCCGGGAGCGGCACCTGACGGACCAGCACTTCCTGGCTGCTGTAGGTGTCCAGCACGCGGGTCAGGACCGGCTCGGGCGCGTCCGGCGGCGGCACAGGAAGGCGGTAGCGCTCGGCGAGCACTCGCCCCGCGTACTCGTCCACGACGCCTCCCCAGTGCGCGCGATGCCCGCGGCCTACCCCTGGACCGTCCTTACCCCCCGGCACAGCGGTCCGTGGTCGGTTCCAGTCGCAATACTGCCGAAATGCGGCCGCGTACGGTCTATGTGGGGCCACGATACGTGTCCCGGGTCCGCCTGGGGACCGCTCGGCGCAACAGCGCTCACCCGCCCCGGCGGCTTTCTGCCACCGGAGCGGGCGGAATGATCAGTCCCTCATACGGACGCGGGGGACGGCAGTTACGCGCGTGCCGGGATCAGCCCGCTGATCCGTGGGCCACCGGCTCTCCCCCGTAGGCCACCGGCCCTCACTCCGTAGGCCGTCGGCGCTCCCCCGGAGGCCCTCAGCCCTTCACCTGGAAGGTGCGGAACGCGGTCTCCCGGAGCTGTCGGCACTCCTTGTCCGACCAGCTCCCCGCCTTGCAGCTGATCATGATCGCGTAGCCGTGGCCACCGTCCACCTTGAAGCCACGGTTCAGTACGCGCACCTTCTGGCCGTGCTGCTCACGGGTGAACGACCAGTCGGCGACGGTCGGGAAGTCCCGCCAGTCGGCCTTCTTGATGCCGATGAGGTGGTAGCCCGCACTGCTGCCGCGCACCGCGGGCTCCAGGCCGCGCCAGGCCGCGGCGGCGTCGTCGGTCGGCTTGGCGTTGAAGTCGACCTGAATGCGCGGGAAGCCCCCGGACGCGCTGTAGATGCCGCCCGAGCTCTGCCCCGCCGTGCCGGTCTGCTTCCAGCCCTTCGGCATCGCCATCGTGAAGTGGAACCGGCCGTTGGAGACCTTCTCGAAGCCGTCCGGGAGGGCGCCGTTCTTGTCGCTGCCCTTGTCGCCGCCCTTGTCGTCGCTCTTCCCGTCGTCGCCCGCGTCGTCCTTCGCGGGCGTCCCGCTCGCCTGCTCGGCCGGCGCCCCGCTGCTGGCCTGCGGGCTCGCCTTGCGCTCGCCCTGCGGCTCGTCGGACGCGGGGGCCGCGTCGGTGCTCCGCTTGCCCTGGGCCGTGCCCTTGCCCGCGGTGTCGTCCCCGGCGCTCAGCGCGAAGGCCAGCACCGTACCGATGACCGCGAGGACGGCGACCACCGCGACGATCACGAGCGTGCGCTTCGGTACGACGTCGGTCAGCGAGGCCCGGGACGCGCCCGACGTCGGCCGGCCGGACGCCGGCGTGCCGCCCGGCTTCGGCGCGGAGCGGGCGGCCGAGGCGGCCGCCGCGGCGCTGCGTACGGACTTCAGGGCGCCGCGCATCCGCTCCCTGGCCGGCTCGGCGGCCGCGCCGGCGGTGGCGGCGGTGGGTCTTGGCGGTGCCGGAGGCTTCGGCGGCAGCGCCATCATGCGCGTGGCCTCGACGGGCTTCTCCGGCGGCTTGGCGCCGGTGTCCTCGGGCGCGTTGACGGCGGCCGTCAGCAGCGCACGGGCGGCCTCGTCGCTCAGCCGCCCCGCGGGGTCCTTCACCAGCAGCCCGTAGATGACCTCTTCGAGGCCACCGGCGTTCTTCGGCGGGTCCACCGGCTCGGTCATCACCGCGGTGAGGGTGGCGATCGCGGAACCCTTGTCGTACGGGGGAACCCCCTCGACGCAGGCGTACAGCAGGCCGCCCAGCGACCACAGGTCGGACGGCGGGCCGGGCTTCTGGCCGCGGGCGCGCTCCGGCGCGATGTACGAAGGCGCGCCGACGAGCATGCCCGTGGAGGTGACCGAGGGGTCGCCCTCGACCTGGGCGATGCCGAAGTCCGTGAGCACCACCCGGCCGTCGTCGGCGATCAGGACGTTGGACGGCTTCACGTCGCGGTGCAGGATGCCCTCGCGGTGCGCGGCGCGCAGCACGTCCAGGACGGCGAGGCCGACCTCGGCGGCGCGGCGCGGAGTGAGCGCGCCGTCGTCGCGGATCACCTCGGCGAGCGAGCGGCCCTCGACCAGTTCCATGACGATCCACGGGCGGTCGTCCTCGTCGACCACGTCGTAGACCGTGACCGCGCCGTTGTTGCGGATCCTGGCGATCGCCTTCGCCTCGCGCAGCGTACGGGTGATCAGGCGGCGCTTCTCGTCCTCCTCGACCCCGCCCGGGAAGCGCAGTTCCTTGACCGCGACCGTGCGGCCCAGGACCTCGTCCCGTGCCCGCCAGACCGTGCCCATCCCGCCCCGGCCGAGGACATCGCCCAGCCGGTAACGGCCCGCGAGCAGCCTGCCCGTCTCGCCGTCCTTGGCGTCCTCGTCGCCCACTGAATCCCCTCTGCAATCCAGCCGAGTTGGCAACCGCAACACCAAAATACCCCAACTCGGACAACCCACCCTGGCAGAGCCTTCATTCTCCCTCATCCGCGGCGGTGGGGAAGGCCCGGGGCCAGGAGGAGTACGCGCTGGGCACCCGTCATGATGGGCCCGACTACCGGGAGTCCCGATTGACCTTGCGATCCGTGAATTTTAGCCGTGCGGCGGCGCTGGCGGCGGCCCTTGGCGTGCTCCTCACGGCCGGATGCGCCGGCAACGACCGCGCTCCGGCGCACTTCGCGGCGACGGATGCGCCCGGCGCGCGCCGCCCCGCCACAGGCTCGCCGGACCCCGGTACGGGCTCGCCGCCGCCCACGCCCCGTACGCCGCGCCCCGATGCGCGCCCCCCGTCACCCGGTAGGCACGCGCCGTCCCGTACCCCGAGTGCGACGCGTACATCCAGCACACCGAAGGGCCCGGCGCACGCGCCGAAGCCCGCGACCGCCCGGGCGGTTCGCGCGCTGGCGGACGGGGAGGCGCCGGGCGCGGCGGCGCTGACGACCCGTGACGGTCAGGTGTACGCCTCGCGGTTCACCGCAGCGGGCGTGGCCGACCTGCGGACGGACCGGCCCATCACACCCGCCGACCACTTCCGCGCGGGCAGCCTCACCAAGACCTTCATCGCCACGGTCGTGCTGCAGCTGACCGCCGAGCACCGGCTCTCCCTGGACGACACCGTCGGCGCGCTGCTGCCGGCCCTCGTCCCCGGCCGTACGGACCCGCGCGAGGTCACCGTCCGCGAACTGCTGGACCACACCAGCGGCCTGTACAACTACACCGCCGACCCGGAGCTGTCGCGGGAGCTGCACGGCGCCGGCTTCACCGCGCACCGCTACGACACCTACACCCCGGCGGAGCTGGTGCGGACGGCGCTCGCCCATCCGCCGGAGGCCGCCCCCGGCGCCCGGTACGCGTACTCCAACACCAACTACCTCGTACTGGGGCAGATCATCGAGGCGGTGACCGGGCACTCGTACGCCGAGGAGGCCGGGCGCCGGATCATCGCGCCACTGGGGCTGTCGGATACGTCCTTCCCCGGGACCGATCCGCGGCTGCCGCGGCCGTACGGGCGCGGGTACTCGCAGGTGGGCGCGGAGCGGGTGGACAGTACGACGCTCGACCCCAGCCGGGCGGGCGCGGCGGGCGAGCTGGTCACCACGCTCGGCGACCTGAACCGTTTCTTCGCGGCGCTGCTCGGCGGCCGGCTGCTGCCGCCCCGTCAGCTCGCCCAGATGCGGGACGAAAAGGACACGAACGGCGTGTACGGGCTGGGCCTCTACGGGACCCGGCTGCCGTGCGGCGTCACGGTATGGGGCCACGACGGCGACATCAACGGCTCGTACGCGCAGACCGCGGCCACCGAGGACGGCCGGCACGTGCTGACGCTGCGGATGAACACGGACCGGCCGGACGCGCCCCGCCGGATACGCGCCCTGCTGACGGCGGAGTTCTGCCCGCGGGCGTGACGCCGGACGGACCGGCGCCACGCCACGCCCGGCGCCACGCCACGCCCGGCGCCGCGCCGCGCCCGCTAGCGCGACACGATGTCCGGCGCGCCCAGCCGGGCCGCGTCCGCCGTCAGGTCGTCCGGCTGCCGCTGGGACTCCCGCTCGGCCTCGACCCGCTTCTCGTAGTGCTCGATCTCCCGGTCGATCTGGTCCTGGTCCCAGCCCAGCGCGGGCGCCATCAGCTCGGCGACCTCGCGGGCGCTGCGGGTGCCCCGGTCGAAGGTCTCGATGGAGATCCGGGTGCGCCGGGTCAGCACGTCGTCCAGGTGGCGGGCGCCCTCGTGGGTGCAGGCGTAGACGACCTCGGCGCGGAGGTAGTCGTCGGCGGCGGCCAGCGGCGCGCCGAGTGACGGGTCGTCGGTGATCAGCTCCAGTACCTCCTCCGCCATCGAGCCGTAGCGGTTCAGCAGATGCTCTATACGGGCGACGTGCAGGCCGGTGCGCGCCGCGATGTGCGCCCGCGCGTTCCACAGCGCCTTGTAGCCCTCCGCGCCCACCAGCGGCACGTCCTCGGTCACGCAGTCCGCGACCCGCTGGTCCAGCCCGTGCACCGCCTCGTCCACCGCGTCCTTGGCCATGACCCGGTACGTCGTGTACTTGCCGCCCGCGACCACGACCAGGCCCGGCACCGGGTGCGCGACCGTGTGCTCGCGCGACAGCTTGCTCGTCGCGTCCGACTCGCCCGCCAGCAGCGGCCGCAGCCCCGCGTACACACCTTCCACGTCGTCCCTGGTCAGCGGGGTGGAGAGGACGGAGTTGACGTGTTCGAGGAGGTAGTCGATGTCGGCGCTGGAGGCGGCGGGGTGCGCCTTGTCCAGGTCCCAGTCGGTGTCGGTGGTGCCGATGATCCAGTGCCGTCCCCAGGGGATGACGAACAGCACGCTCTTCTCCGTGCGCAGGATCAGCCCGGTGGTGGAGTGGATGCGGTCCTTCGGTACGACCAGATGGATGCCCTTGGAGGCGCGGACGTGGAACTGGCCGCGCTCGTTGATCAGGCCCTGGGTGTCGTCGGTCCACACGCCCGTGGCGTTGACGATCTGCCGGGCGCGCACCTCGTACTCGCCGCCGGCCTCCACGTCCTGCACGCGGGCGCCGACCACCCGCTCGCCCTCACGCAGGAAGCCGACGACCCGGGCCCGGTTGGCCGTGAGCGCCCCGTAGGCGGCGGCGGTGCGCACGATGGTGGCGACGTACCGCGCGTCGTCCATCTGGGCGTCGTAGTACTGCAGGGCGCCGACCAGCGCGTCCTTCTTCAGGCAGGGCGCGACACGCAGCGCGCGCGAACGGGTGAGATGCCGGTGGGCGGGCAGCCCGCGGCCGTGCCCGGAGGAGAGCGACATCGCGTCGTACATCGCCACGCCCGTGCCGGCGTACCAGCGCTCCCAGCCCTTGTGCTGGAGGGGATAGAGGAAGGGCACCGGCTTCACCAGATGCGGCGCGATCCGCTCCAGCAGCAGCCCGCGTTCCTTCAGCGCCTCCCGTACGAGCGCGAAGTCCAGCATCTCCAGATAGCGCAGCCCTCCGTGGATCAGCTTGCTGGAGCGTGATGACGTGCCCGATGCCCAGTCCCGCGCCTCGACCAGGCCCGTGGACAGTCCGCGCGTCACCGCGTCCAGTGCGGTGCCGGCGCCGACGACGCCGCCGCCGATGACCAGCACGTCCAGCTCGCGTTCCGCCATCTGTGCCAGTGCTCCGGCGCGCTCGGCCGGTCCCAGTGTCGCTGTCCTCACCACTGCCTCCCGCTTCGGTCGGTGCTGTGATCGGTGCCACACCCCGTTGTTGATTCTGTCCGGAGGTGGCCGGGCCAGCCACCCTCCGCACACTTACCGGTCGGGAAGGCGCCACTCCGCACCCTTGATCCACCAATCCCCATTCTGGGTCAAATGTCGGCTTAGTCTACTTATGCGCTACCTGGAATCGCTCGGGAAGGACGGCCAGAATGCCCGCAGACCTCGCCGTCATCGGACTCGGCCACATCGGCCTCCCCCTCGCCCAGGCCGCCGTCGCCGCCGGCCTCGGCACCCTCGGCTACGCCCCCGCACCGCACACCGCCGCCGGCCTCGGCGCCGACGGCCCGCTCTCCCCCACCGAAGTGCGCCGGCTGCTCACCGCCGGCTTCCGCACCACCACCGACCCGGCCGCGCTCGGCCGGGTCCGTACGGCGGTCATCTGCGCCCCCACCCCGCTCGGCGAGGACCGCGCCCTGGACCTGCGCGCGGTGGCCGACGCCGCCCGCACCCTCGCCGCACATCTGCGCCCCCACACCACGGTGATCCTGGAGTCCACGGGGTACCCCGGGACCACCGAGGAATTCCTCCGGCCACTCCTGGAAGCGGGCTCCGGCCTTATCGCGGGACGCGACTTCCACCTCGCCTGCTCCCCCGCCCGCTACGACCCCGGCAACCGCCGCTACGGCCACGCCAACACCCCCAAGGTCATCGGCGGCCTCACCCCCGCCTGCACCGAAGCCGCCGCCGCCTTCTACGGCCGGCTCACCGACAAGGTCGTCCGCGCCCGCGGCCCCAAGGAGGCCGAGACCGCCGGGCTGCTGGAGACCAACTACCGGCACGTCAACATCGCCCTGATGAACGAGATGGCCGTCCTCTGCCACGACATCGGCGTGGACCTCTGGGACGTCATCCGCTGCGCCGAGACCAAGCCCTTCGGCTTCCAGGCGTTCCGCCCCGGCCCCGGCGTCGGCGGCCACGCCGCCCCCATCGACCCCAATTGCCTCGCCCACAAGGGCCGCACCCCCGGCTACCCGCTCCGCATGGTCGAGCTCGCCCAGGAGGTCAACGGCCGGATGCCCCGGTACGTCATCCAGCGCTGCGCCACCCTCCTGAACGAGCACGGCAAATCGGCCCGCGGCGCGCGCGTACTGCTGCTCGGGGTGACGTACAAGCCGGACATCGGCGACGAGGAGGGCTCACCGGCCCGCGAGATCGCCTCCCGCCTCCTGGAGCTGGGCGCCCACCTGACGTACCACGATCCGTACGTCCCCCAGTGGCAGGTGCTGGGCCGCCCGGTCCCGCGCGCGGACTCGCTGTACGAGGCCGCCTCCGCCGCCGACCTCACGCTGCTCCTGCAGCACCACCGCACGTACGACCTCCAGGGCCTGGCCGTGAAGGCCCAGCTGCTGCTGGACACGCGCGGGGCGACGCCTACGGGGGCGGCGCACCGGCTGTGAACGCGAAGGGGCCCTGCCGCGCCGGCAGGGCCCCTTACGCGCGAAGAACCGCGGATCAGGCGCGGACCGTCACCTCGACCCGCTGGAACTCCTTCAGGTCGGAGTAGCCGGTCGTGGCCATCGCGCGGCGCAGCGCGCCGAAGAAGTTCATCGAACCGTCCGTGGTGTGCGACGGGCCGTGCAGCACCTCCTCGGTCGTGCCGACCGTGCCGAGGTCCATGCGCTTGCCACGCGGCACGTCCTCGTGGACGGCCTCCATGCCCCAGTGGTGGCCGCGGCCGGGCGCGTCGGTGGCGCGGGCCAGCGGGGAGCCCATCATCACGGCGTCCGCGCCGCAGGCGATGGCCTTGGGCAGGTCGCCGGACCAGCCCACGCCGCCGTCGGCGATGACGTGGACGTACCGGCCGCCGGACTCGTCCATGTAGTCGCGGCGCGCGGCCGCGACGTCCGCGACGGCGGTGGCCATCGGGACCTGGATGCCCAGGACGTTACGGGTGGTGTGCGCGGCGCCGCCGCCGAAGCCCACCAGCACGCCGGCCGCGCCGGTACGCATCAGGTGCAGGGCCGCGGTGTAGGTCGCGCAGCCGCCGACGATGACCGGGACGTCGAGCTCGTAGATGAACTGCTTGAGGTTCAGCGGCTCGGCGGCGGAGGAGACGTGCTCGGCGGAGACGGTGGTGCCGCGGATCACGAAGATGTCCACGCCCGCGTCCACGACGGCCTTGGAGAACTGGGCCGTGCGCTGCGGGGAGAGCGCGGCGGCGGTGACCACGCCGGAGTCGCGCACCTCCTTGATGCGCTGGCCGATCAGCTCTTCCTTGATCGGGGCCGCGTAGATCTCCTGCAGGCGGCGGGTCGCGGTGGCCTCGTCCAGCTCGGCGATCTCCGCGAGCAGCGGCTCCGGGTCCTCGTACCGGGTCCACAGGCCCTCGAGGTTGAGCACGCCCAGGCCGCCCAGCTCGCCGATGCGGATGGCGGTCTGCGGCGAGACGACGGAGTCCATCGGGGCGGCCAGGAACGGCAGCTCGAAGCGGTAGGCGTCGATCTGCCAGGCGATCGAGACCTCCTTCGGGTCGCGGGTCCGCCGACTCGGTACGACGGCGATGTCGTCGAAGGCGTACGCCCGGCGGCCGCGCTTGCCGCGCCCGATCTCGATCTCAGTCACTATGTGGCCTTTCGCTTACTTCGCGGCTTCGTCTGCCGTTTCCAGTATCCCCGACATGCCGCAGCCCGCGGACGTGTGGTCCGCGGGCTCCTGCACAGGCTGTGTACTGCCTGGTCAGCGGGCGTTGTAGTTCGGCGCCTCGACCGTCATCTGAATGTCGTGCGGGTGGCTCTCCTTCAGGCCCGCCGAGGTGATCCGGACGAACCGGCCCCGCTCCTGCAGCTCCGGGACCGTCCGGCCGCCGACGTAGAACATCGACTGGCGCAGGCCGCCGGCGAGCTGGTGGACGACCGAGGAGAGCGGGCCGCGGTAGGGCACCTGGCCCTCGATGCCCTCGGGCACCAGCTTCTCGTCGGAGGCGACACCCTCCTGGAAGTACCGGTCTTTGGAGAAGGACTTGCGGTCGCCGCGGGTCTGCATCGCGCCCAGCGAACCCATGCCGCGGTACGACTTGAACTGCTTGCCGTTGATGAACATCAGCTCACCCGGCGACTCCTCGCAGCCGGCGAGGAGGGAGCCGAGCATGACCGTGTCGGCGCCCGCGACCAGGGCCTTCGCGATGTCACCGGAGTACTGCAGGCCACCGTCGCCGATGACCGGGACGCCGGCCGCCTTCGCGGCGAGCGACGCCTCGTAGATCGCGGTGACCTGCGGGACGCCGATGCCGGCGACGACGCGGGTGGTGCAGATCGAGCCGGGGCCGACGCCGACCTTGATGCCGTCCACGCCGGCGTCGATGAGCGCCTGGGCGCCGTCGCGGGTGGCGATGTTGCCGCCGACGACGTCGACGGAGGAGTTCGACTTGATCTTGGCGACCATGTCGCCGACCAGCCGGGAGTGGCCGTGCGCGGTGTCCACCACGATGAAGTCCACGCCGGCCTCGATCAGCGCCTGGGCCCGCTCGTACGCGTCGCCCGCCACGCCGACGGCCGCGCCGACCAGCAGCCGGCCCTCGGAGTCCTTGGCGGCGTTCGGGTACTGCTCGGCCTTGACGAAGTCCTTGACCGTGATCAGGCCCTTGAGGACGCCCGAGTCGTCGACCAGCGGCAGCTTCTCGATCTTGTGGCGGCGCAGCAGCTCCATGGCGTCCACGCCAGAGATCCCGACCTTGCCCGTGACCAGCGGCATCGGCGTCATGACGGCGCGCACCTGACGGCTGCGGTCGGTCTCGAAGGCCATGTCGCGGTTGGTGACGATGCCGAGCAGCTTGCCCGCCGCGTCGGTCACCGGGACGCCGCTGATACGGAAGCGCGCGCACAGGTCGTCGGCCTCGGCCAGGGTCGCGTCCGGGTGCACCGTGATCGGGTCGGTGACCATGCCGGACTCGGAGCGCTTGACCAGGTCGACCTGGTTGGCCTGCTCCTCGATGGAGAGGTTGCGGTGCAGCACACCGACGCCGCCCTGGCGGGCCATCGCGATGGCCATCCGGGCCTCGGTCACCTTGTCCATCGCCGCGGACAGCAGCGGGACGTTCACCCGGACATTCTTCGAGATGTACGAGGAGGTGTCGATCTGGTCGGGCGCCATGTCCGAGGAGCCCGGCAGCAGCAGCACATCGTCGTAGGTCAGCCCGAGTGTCGCGAATTTTCCGGGCACTCCGTCGACGTTGGTCATGACACCTTCCCAATGGCCTTGATCAGTGCGGATGTCCATGCTAACGGGAATGGCCGGTGTCTCATTCCACGAGCAAGATCACCCGTATTTTTTGTGCGTTCACACGGGCGGCGCCGCCCGGACGTCAGCAGGGCGCGGCAGCCCGCCCCCTCCGCTTCCGGAGGGGGCGTGACTACTGCTCGGCGAGCGCCCGCAGCCGGCTGAGCGCGCGGTGCTGCGCGACCCGCACGGCCCCCGGCGACATCCCCAGCATCTGCCCGGTCTCCTCCGCCGTCAGCCCGACCGCGACCCGCAGCAGCACCAGCTCCCGTTGGTTCTCCGGCAGGCTGGCCAGCAGCTTCTTGGCCCACTCCGCGTCACTGCTGAGCAGCGCCCGCTCCTCGGGGCCGAGTGAGTTGTCCGGCTGCTCCGGCATCTCGTCCGAGGGCACGGCCGTGCTGCCGGGGCCGCGCATCGCGGCCCGCTGCAGGTCGGCGACCTTGTGGCCGGCGATGGCGAAGACGAACGCCTCGAACGGCTTGCCGGTGTCCCGGTAACGCGGCAGCGCGCAGAGCACCGCCACGCAGACCTCCTGTGCGAGGTCCTCGACGAAGTGGCGAGCATCACCCGGCAGCCGCGACAGCCGCGTACGGCAGTAGCGCAGTGCGAGCGGGTGCACGTGTGCGAGGAGGTCGTGCGTGGCCTGCCGGTCCCCCTCGACGGCACGTGCGACGAGCCCGCCGATCTCCTGGGTCCCGTCCTCGCGCATCGGTCCATGGTGCCTTGGTGCCGCGCGGTTCGCGGCATCGCCCCCGTAGTTGTGCACCGAAGTGTTATGCGTCGGTGTGCCTGCACTCACGTCCCACGCCTCCCCCTTTCGGGTGTTGCCCATGCCGGACCCGAGACGTCGCCCATGGCGTTCTTCGGCGCCGTAGGGCACCGGGCAGGGCATGTCCGTCATGAGGTCTCTTCTGGCCGAGTGAGAAGCCCCGGCCCTGGAGCCGGGGAGGAGTCACACCTCAAGCATGCGGCATAGCGTGAGGTTTCGGCGCCGGACGGCGGCACAACGGGGCCGTGGCACGCGCCACCCCGTCGGGAGGGCGCGCGCCGCGGCCCCGCTGTGCCCTAGGGGGCTCAGCGGACCAGGCCCCAGCGGAAGCCGAGCGCGACCGCGTGTGCGCGGTCGGAGGCGCCGAGCTTCTTGAAGAGGCGCCGGGCGTGCGTCTTGACCGTGTCCTCGGAGAGGAAGAGCTCGCGGCCGATCTCGGCGTTCGACCGGCCGTGGCTCATGCCTTCGAGCACCTGGATCTCACGCGCGGTGAGCGTCGGGGCTGCACCCATCTCGGCGGACCGCAGCCGGCGCGGGGCGAGGCGCCAGGTCGGGTCGGCGAGCGCCTGGGTGACCGTCGCGCGCAGCTCGGCGCGCGAGGCGTCCTTGTGCAGATAGCCGCGGGCGCCGGCGGCGACGGCGAGTGCCACGCCGTCGAGGTCCTCGGCGACGGTGAGCATGATGATCCGGGCGCCCGGGTCGGCGGACAGCAGCCGGCGCACGGTCTCGACGCCGCCGAGGCCGGGCATCCGTACGTCCATCAGAATCAGGTCCGAGCGATCGGCACCCCAGCGGCGGAGGACTTCCTCGCCGTTGGCCGCGGTCGTCACGCGCTCGACGCCGGGGACGGTCGCAACCGCCCGACGGAGCGCCTCTCGGGCAAGCGGGGAGTCGTCGCAGACGAGGACGGAAGTCATGGCCGTCCTCCGCAGCTGATGCGCGTCACGTTGTGCCTCCAGGCTGGTACGTATCGTCACCTGTGCGATTGACGGCCTCGGACACCTGCCCGGGGAGTCCCTCTGTCAACCGCTTCCGCACTCTCAACGACGGTCACCCGAAAGAGTTACGGGCTGAGGAGCCGTTTTCGACACTCTATGTGAGGGGCCGGACACGCAGCATCAAGACCCGCGCCCCCTGCCGCACCACTTCCCGTAACGGGGGCGGTATGCCCTGTTTGGTGGCTTTTCTTCCGTTTGCTAGTTATCTGGGGCAAGATTCGAGATGAGTCATATTTACATCTGCTTAGACGGTAGATGTACGGTCTTGAACAGGAGCCCGTACCGCCACGCTTCGAGGGGACTAGCAATGGCAGATTTCTCCCGCCTTCCGGGCCCGAACGCGGACCTCTGGGACTGGCAACTGCTCGCCGCCTGCCGCGGCGTGGACAGTTCGCTCTTCTTCCACCCCGAGGGCGAACGTGGCGCGGCCCGCAGCGCGCGCGAGACGTCCGCGAAAGAGGTCTGCATGCGCTGTCCTGTACGCGCCGAATGCGCGTCCCACGCCCTGGCCGTCCGCGAGCCCTACGGCGTGTGGGGAGGACTGACCGAGGACGAGCGGGAAGAGCTGATGGGCCGGGCGCGGCACCGCCTCGTGCCGGCCGGCGGCTCGAACCCGGCCACGCTGTACAGAGGGTGACGCCGTCCACCCGAACAGACGTAACGTTTCTGCGCCGCTGCCGCGCCCCGCGCGGTGCGGCGGCCGGTACCGCCGGGAGAGCGGTACCGGTGCAGATCAGCGGCGGCCCGCGGCCGCCAGCTGGTCGAGCATCGCCGCCACCGCCGGGACCTGCGCCAGGTCCGGCAGCGTGAGCGCCACGATCTCGCGCTGCACGACCGGCTCCAGCCGGATCGTGCGCGCCGCCTTGGGCCGTACCGAGGCCAGCGCCAGCTCCGGGAGAGCGGCGACGCCCAGGCCCGCGCCCACCAGCCCGATCACCGCCGGGTAGTCGTCGGTGGCGAAGTCGATGCGCGGCGTGAACCCGGCGCGCTCGCACACTGTGACCAGGTGGCGGCGGCAGCGCGGGCAGCCCGCGATCCACGGCTCGTCCGCCAGCTCGGCGAAGCCGGCGCGCCCCTCGCCGGCGAGCCGGTGCTCCTCGGGCACCAGCCCCACCAGCCGGTCGGTGAGCACCCGCCGCACGACCAGGTCGTCCCACTCCGACTCGGCCGCCGGGTCGGCGCCCGGCACCTCCGGATACCGGAAGGCCAGCGCGATCTCGCAGTCGCCGCCGCGCAGCATTTCGATGGAGCGCGGCGGCTCCGCCTCGTCCAGCGAGACCCCCGTACCGGGGTGCGCGGCGCGCATCGCGGCCAGCGCGGTCGGCACCAGCGTGGAGCTGCCCGAGGGGAAGGACACCAGCCGGACCCGCCCGGCGCGCAGCCCGGCGATCGCCGCGACCTCCTCCTCGGCGGCGGTGAGCCCGGCGAGGATGCCGGCGGCGTGCCGCACGAGGGCCTGGCCGGCCTCGGTGAGCCGCATCTCGCGGCCGGCACGGATGATCAGCGGCGTGCCCGCCGACTGTTCGAGCGCCTTCATCTGCTGGGAGACGGCGGGCTGGGTGCAGCCGAGCTCGCGCGCGGCGGCGGAGAAGGAACCGGTCCGCGCGACGGCGCGGAGCACGCGGAGATGACGAGCCTCGATCATGCCTCAAGCATAAGCATCACTTGGGGCGAGCTCGGATAAATCACTCGCCGCTTTGGCGCATCACCCACCGTACGACAGCGGAAACCGCCGGAACATTCGGCGCGAATCCCATCACCAGTGGGCCGGAAGTACACCGTGCGCGGGCTCCGAAGTACCGGACGGGGCGAGGGAGCTGACGGCGGGTCGGTCGCCCGTACGGCGGGTGCCCGGGCGGGCGGCGGACCACCGTGCCGATAGCGTTCTCTTATGACGACTGCATTGGTCACGGGAGCGACGGCGGGCATCGGGGCGGCGTTCGCGCGCCGGCTGGCGGGCGACGGGCACAACCTGGTGCTGGTGGCCCGTAACGAGGAGAAGCTGCGCGAACACGCGGCCGAGCTGCACGACCGGCACGGCATCGAGGCCGGGGTGCTGGTCGCCGATCTGGCGACGGAGGAGGGCATCGCGGCCGTCGAGGAACGGCTCGGTGACACCAGGCACCCGGTGGACCTGCTGGTCAACAACGCGGGCTTCGGCAACAAGGGCGAGTTCCTCGAAGTGCCCATGGCCGACGAGCTGACGATGCTGAAGGTGCACTGCGAGGCGGTACTGCGGCTGACCTCGGCGGCGGTGAAGGGGATGCGCGAGCGGCGGCGCGGCGGCGTGGTCAACGTCGCCTCGGTCGCGGCCTTCGTGCCGCGCGGCACGTACGGCGCGAGCAAGGCGTGGGTCGTGCAGTTCACCCAGGGCGCGGCCCGCGACCTGGCCGGCAGCGGGGTGCGCCTGATGGCCCTGTGCCCGGGCTTCGTCCGTACGGAATTCCACGAGCGGGCCGGGATGGGGACGGACAACATCCCCGACTGGATGTGGCTGGACGCCGACAAGCTGGTCGACGCGGCGATGAAGGACCTCGCCCGCGGCAAGTCCCTCTCCATCCCCGACCCGCGCTACAAGGCCATGATGGGCGTCGTGAAGCTCGCCCCGCGCAACCTCCTGGGCGGCGTCACGTCCCGGACGGGACGCAAGTACGGGCCGCAGTAGCGCTCACCCGGCAGCAGCCCGCACGTACCGGAAAAGCCCGAGGCCCGGCTCCCCTTCGCGGGGTGCCGGGCCTCGGTGCGGAGCTACTGCACTCAGTGCGAGTGGCCGTGGCCGTGGCCGTGGCCGGCCTCGGCCTCCTCCTCCGCCGGCTTCTCGACGACCAGGGTCTCGGTCGTGAGCAGCAGGGAGGCGATGGAGGCGGCGTTCTCCAGGGCGGAGCGGGTGACCTTGACCGGGTCGATGACGCCGGCCTTCACCAGGTCGGTGTACTCGCCGGTGGCGGCGTTGAAGCCGTTGCCCTTCTCGAGCTCGGCGACCTTGGCGGTGATGACGTAACCCTCGAGGCCCGCGTTCTCGGCGATCCAGCGCAGCGGCTCGACGACGGCGCGGCGGACGACGGCGACACCGGTGGCCTCGTCACCCTCCTTGCCGAGCGAACCCTCGAGCACCTTGGCGGCGTGGACGAGCGCGGAGCCACCACCGGAGACGATGCCCTCCTCGACCGCGGCGCGGGTCGCGGAGATGGCGTCCTCCAGACGGTGCTTCTTCTCCTTGAGCTCGACCTCGGTGGCCGCACCCACGCGGATGACGCAGACGCCACCGGCGAGCTTGGCGAGGCGCTCCTGGAGCTTCTCGCGGTCCCAGTCCGAGTCGGTGGACTCGATCTCGGCCTTGATCTGGTTGACGCGGCCCTGCACGTCCTCGGAGTTGCCGCCACCGTCGACGATGGTGGTGTCGTCCTTGGTGACGGTCACGCGGCGGGCGGTGCCCAGCACGTCCAGACCGGCCTGGTCGAGCTTGAGGCCGACCTCCTCGGCGATGACGGTCGCACCGGTGAGGGTGGCCATGTCGCCGAGCATCGCCTTGCGGCGGTCACCGAAGCCGGGGGCCTTCACGGCGACGGCGTTGAAGGTGCCGCGGATCTTGTTCACGACCAGGGTCGACAGGGCCTCGCCCTCGACGTCCTCGGCGATGATCAGCAGCGGCTTGGAGGAGCCGGCCTGGATGACCTTCTCCAGCAGCGGCAGCAGGTCCTGGATCGAGCCGATCTTGCCCTGGTGGATCAGGATGTACGGGTCCTCGAGGACGGCCTCCATCCGCTCCTGGTCGGTGACCATGTACGGGGAGAGGTAGCCCTTGTCGAAGGCCATGCCCTCGGTGAAGTCGAGCTCCAGGCCGAAGGTGTTGGACTCCTCGACGGTGATGACACCGTCCTTGCCGACCTTGTCCATCGCCTCGGCGATGAGCTCGCCGACCTGCTTGTCCTGGGCGGACAGGCCGGCCACGGCGGCGATGTCCGACTTGGAGTCGATCGGGCTGGCGGTCGCGAGGAGGTCGTCGGACACGGCCTTCACGGCGGCGTCGATGCCCTTCTTCAGGGCGGCCGGGGAGGCACCGGCGGCGACGTTGCGCAGACCCTCGCGGACCAGGGCCTGGGCCAGGACGGTCGCGGTGGTGGTGCCGTCACCCGCGATGTCGTTGGTCTTGGTCGCCACCTCCTTCACCAGCTGGGCGCCGAGGTTCTCGTACGGGTCGTCGACCTCGACCTCGCGCGCGATGGTGACACCGTCGTTGGTGATGGTGGGGGCGCCGAACTTCTTGTCGATGACGACGTTGCGGCCCTTGGGGCCGATCGTCACCTTGACCGTGTCGGCAAGCTTGTTGACGCCGCGCTCGAGGGCGCGACGGGCGTCCTCGTCGAACTTCAGAATCTTCGCCATGAGTTACGTGTCCTTAGTCGTACTCTCAACGAAATGCGCCCCTG
Source organism: Streptomyces sp. NPDC000151 (assembly GCF_040301705.1). NCBI lineage: Bacteria > Bacillati > Actinomycetota > Actinomycetes > Kitasatosporales > Streptomycetaceae > Streptomyces > Streptomyces sp. NPDC000151. The sequence continues at coordinate 17,183 of NZ_JBEPFC010000115.1, forward strand.
CCCCGGGTGGTGAGACGCGGGAACCAGGGGCGCAGATCAGAAAAGCTGGGTGCAGTACTGGTGTCCGAGGTGAACCCGGACTCCCGGCTTACTTCTCGACGATCGCGAGAACGTCGCGGGCCGAGAGGACGAGGTACTCCTCGCCGTTGTACTTCACCTCGGTGCCGCCGTACTTGCTGTAGAGCACGACGTCGCCGACGGAAACGTCGAGCGGAAGACGGTTACCGTCCTCGAAGCGGCCCGGGCCCACGGCCAGGACAACGCCCTCCTGGGGCTTCTCCTTGGCGGTGTCCGGAATGACCAGGCCCGAAGCCGTGGTCTGCTCGGCGTCGAGCGGCTGGACCACAATGCGGTCCTCGAGCGGCTTGATGGCAACCTTGGAGCTGGCGGTCGTCACGATCCGACCTCCCCCTTCGGAGATCTCACGGGGTTAACTGTCTGAGGTGGCGACCAGGTGGATCCGTCGTCGCGGGTGCCGGACCTGCCCGTCGCTGTGTTTGGCACTCTCCAGTGGTGAGTGCCAGCGCCGAGACTATGACGCGGTTAGCACTCGGTCAAGCGGAGTGCCAACGTGGCTTCGAAAGAGATCCGTGACCTGCCCCAGAATGGGCCGGGTGAACCCTCTCGACTCCTTCTCCGCGCTGCTCACCGACGAGGGCCGGGCGCTGCTGTCCGGCCTCCGCGACCACGACCCCGCGCAGGAACTCGCCACCGCCACCCGGCTGCGCCGCGAGCACCCGGCCGAACTGGTCTCCGCGGCACTCGGGCAGGCCCGGCTGCGGCAGCGGGCAGTCGCGAAGTTCGGCGCCGAGGACGCGTACCGGATGTTCTTCACCCCGAACGGCGTCGAGCAATCCACCCGCCGCACCGTCGCCGTCCACCGCGCCGCGCGGCTGGCCGCGCTCGGCGTACGGTCCGTCGCCGACCTGTGCTGCGGCATCGGCGGCGACGCGATCGCGTACGCCCGGGCCGGCATCCGGGTCCTGGCCGTGGACCGCGACCCGCTCACCGCCGAGGTGGCCCGCGCGAACGCCGAGGCGCTGGGCCTGGCCGACCTGATCGAGGTGCGCTGCGCAGACGTCACGGAGATCGACACGAGCCCGTACGACGCCGTCTTCGTGGACCCGGCGCGGCGGGGCGGCCGCGGCCGCGTGTTCGACCCGGAGGCGTACTCCCCACCGCTCTCCTGGGCGATCGAGGCGGCCCGCAAGGCCCCGCACGCCGCCCTCAAGATCGCCCCCGGCATCCCGCACGAGGCGATCCCCGAGGACGCCGCCGCGGAGTGGATCTCGGACGGCGGCGACGTGAAGGAGGCCGTGCTCTGGTTCGGCACGGACCCGGGCTCGGTACGGGCCACCCTGCTCCCCTCCGGCGCCGCGCTGCACACCACAGCGCCGCTCCCCGACCCGGCCGTGCGCCCGGTGGGCCGCTACCTCTACGAGCCGGACGGCGCCGTCATCCGCGCGCACCTGGTCGCGGAGGTCGCGGCGGAGCTGGACGGCGGCCTGATCGACGAGACCATCGCGTACGTCACCGCCGACGAGCTGCGCCCCACCCCGTACGCCGCCGCCTACGAGATCACCGACGAGCTGCCTTTCAACCTCAAGAAGCTCAAGGCACTCCTCCGGGAGCGCGAGATCGGCGTGCTGACGGTCAAGAAGCGCGGCTCCGCCGTCGAGCCGGAGGAGCTCCGCCGCAAGGTGAAGCTCCGCGGCCCGCACTCCGCCACGGTCCTCCTCACCCGCGTCGCGGGCGCCCCGACGATGCTCATCGGCCGGCCGGCGACGCCTCGATGAGGAGGCCGGCGCCTCAGCAGTACGGCCGACGGCCGCTCACGAGTACAGGTTGTCCTTGCTGATCTCGTGCACGTGATCGTGGTCGTGGCCATGACCGTGGCCGTGGCCCTGGCTGTGCGGTACGCCGTGGCGGTGACGGTGCTCCGGGGCCGGGACGTGCGGCTCGGTGACCGGGAGGGAGGAGTCGGCGGACAGCTCCCAGGCGGAGTGCGGGCGGTTCCGGGCGACCATCTCGGCGCCCAGGGCCGCGACCATCGCGCCGTTGTCCGTGCACAGCTTCGGGCGCGGCACGCGCAGCGTGATGCCCGCGTCCTCGCAGCGCCGCTCGGCCATCGCGCGCAGCCGGGAGTTGGCCGCGACGCCGCCGCCGATCATCAGGTGGTCCACGCCGTGGTCCTTGCAGGCCCGTACGGCCTTGCGCGTCAGCACGTCCACCACCGCTTCCTGGAAGGACGCGGAGACGTCGGCGACCGGCACCTCCTCGCCGGCCGCGCGCTTGGCCTCGATCCAGCGGGCCACGGCGGTCTTCAGGCCGGAGAAGGAGAAGTCGTACTTGGGGTCGCGGGAGCCGGTGAGGCCGCGCGGGAACGCGATCGCGTCCGGGTCGCCCTCGCGGGCCATCCGGTCGATGACCGGGCCGCCGGGGAAGCCGAGGTGCAGCACCCGGGCGACCTTGTCGAACGCCTCGCCCGCCGCGTCGTCGATCGTCGAGCCCAGCGGCCGCACGTCGGAGGTGATGTCCGGCGCGAGCAGCAGCGAGGAGTGGCCGCCGGAGACCAGCAGGGCCATGGTCGGCTCGGGCAGCGCGCCGTGTTCGAGCTGGTCGACGCAGATGTGCGAGGCGAGGTGGTTGACGCCGTACAGCGGCTTGCCGAGGGCGTACGCGTACGCCTTGGCCGCCGAGGTGCCGACGAGCAGGGCGCCCGCCAGGCCGGGCCCCGCCGTGACGGCGATGCCGTCCAGGTCGGAGGCGGCGACGCCGGCCTCCTTCAGGGCGCGCTGGATCGTGGGGACCATCGCCTCCAGGTGGGCGCGGGAGGCGACCTCGGGGACGACGCCGCCGAAGCGGGCGTGTTCGTCGACGCTGGAGGCGATCGCGTCGGCCAGCAGGGTGTGGCCGCGGACGATGCCGACACCGGTTTCGTCGCAGGAGGTCTCGATGCCGAGGACGAGCGGTTCGTCAGCCATTGATCGGTGTTCCTTGTACGAGGGATTCGGTGGTGTAGCGCATGACCAGGGCGTCGACGTTGCCCGGCTGGTAGTAGCCGCGGCGGAAGCCGATGGGCTCGAAGCCGAAGCGTTCGTACAGGCGCTGGGCGCGGTGGTTGTCGACGCGTACTTCGAGGAGCACTTCGTGGCACTCGAAGGTGGTGGCGGCGGTGAGCAGGTCGGTCAGCAGCCGGCCGCCGAGCCCGGAGCCCCACTGGTCGCGGGCTGTGGCGATGGTCTGGACGTCGCCGGTGCCGTCCACGGCGGCGAGCCCGCCGTAGCCGACGAGCCGGCCGTCCCGCTCGGCGACGGTGTAGTGCCGGTTGGCGCCGGGCCCGCGGGCGTGTGCCAGCTCGGACCAGAACATCCCCCGGGACCAGGCGTCCTCGGGGAACAGCTCTTCCTCCAGCGCCAGCACCGGCTCGATGTCCCACCAGCGCATCTCGCGCAGCGTGGCGGGCCGGTCGGCGGGCTGCGGGTCACCGGCCCCCGGGGGCCGGCCGGCGTGGGCGGTCACTTCGGGGTGACCACCTTGTAGTTGGCGGGCACCTGGGCGTCGGGGCGGCGCAGGTACAACGGCCGCGGCGGCAGCAGCTCCTCGCCGCGGGCCAGCTTCTCGGCGGCGAGCGTGCCGAGGGCCGCCGCCGACTGGTACTCGGGCCCGTCCGTCCGTACGCCGTCGAAGGCGCCGTCGTACAGGAGCGCGCCCGCGCCCACCGCCGGCACCCCGGCGACCTGCTCGGCGATGTCGGCCGGGCGGTCGACGGCCGGGTCGGTCAGCCGGTTACGGAAGTCGGCGTAGCGGGCCCAGTAGACCTCCTTGCGGCGCGCGTCCGTGGCGACCACGAACGGCTCCTCGATACCGGAGGCGTACGCGATGCCGTCCAGCGTGCACAGGCCGTGCACGGGCACGTCCAGGGCCGCGCCGAAGGTGGCGGCGGTGACCAGGCCGACGCGCAGGCCGGTGTACGGGCCGGGGCCGACGCCGACGACGACGTCCGTGACCGCGTCGAGTTTCACGCCGGCCTCGCCGAGCACGCGGTCGACGGCGGGCAGCAGCAGTTCGCCGTGGCGGCGGGCGTCCACCTCGCGCGCCTCGGCGAGCACACGGGGAGCGGCCGGGCCGCCGTCCGGGCCGGGGTCGCAGCTGAGCAGCGCGGCGGAAACGGCGGGGGTCGCGGTGTCAAGGGCAAGCAGCAGCACGCCCTCAAGACTACGGCGCGGCGGACACCGCCCTGCCGGGTACCGCGCTCGCCGGTACGCTGCGTGCGGGGACTTCGGACTTCTGACGCGTACGGACCGTACGGAAAGGTGGCACGGCGGTGGCCGCTAGGAGCAGCTCGATCGTGACGGCTCTCACTGTGGCGGCGCTGGCCGCGGTCGGCTTCCTGGCCTTCCAGGCCTCGGCGGACGCCACCGGCCCGTTGGCGCCGGTCCGCGCGGCCAAGGGCGGCGCCGCGGTCTCGCCCGCGCCGTCGGGGCACCCCGCGCCCAAGGAGTCGGCGAAGGAGAAGGAACAGCGGGAGACCGCGGTACCGGCGCACTCCGGCACGGGCGAGCGCGTGGTGTACGCGCTGGACGCCCGGCGGGTGTGGCTGGTCGGCCCGAAGGACCAGGTCCTGCGGACGTACGAGGTCGTGCCCAGCACGGTCAGCCCGGCGCCGGGGGCGTACTCGGTGACCACGCGCTCCGCGAGCGTGACCGGTTCCGACGGCATTCCGATCGAGAATGTCGTGCGGTTCGCGACGGTCGACAACGTCGTGGTCGGCTTCAGCGCGGCGGTCGACGGCTCGATGCCGCAGCCGGGCACGGGCACGCCGCAGAAGCAGCAGAAGCAGAAGACCGGCGGCATCCGCGAGAAGCGGGCCGACGGCGCGGCGATGTGGAAGTTCGCGACGATCGGCAAGAAGGTCGTCGTCGTTCCGTAGCCCACGCGAGGCGGGCCCGCACCCGTACGGCGCAGCGCAGAGGCGCGGGCTTACGAATCACTCGTACGGGCTACGCGGGAAACGGGCCGTCGGTGGACGGCGGAGGCATCGGCCGACGGCGGGGCATTGGCGTGCCGACCACCGAGGGTCCGGCTTGCCGCCTACGCGGCGTCGCGGCCGCTGTTCTCGCTCGCGTCGGGCGAGGCCGGCTCGGGGGCGTCCGGTGGCGTGGAGACCGCGGTGGCGGCCGCGCAGGACGCCAGGAGCTCGTTCATGGTCGGCCGGGGCCCGTCCTCGCGGCGGTGCGGAGACGGTTCGCTGTCGTCGCGGCGGGCCGCCGCGGCGAGGGACTGGTGGGCCGACATGGATGCCTCCCGGGAATCCTGGGGCGAGCGGGCATGGTTAGGTAGACCTAACCGGCTCTCTCCCTCCATGTGACCACGCCCGGCACCGCCGACGCAACATCTTCCCGACGGCTTGTCGGAAACTACGGACGCCGCCGACCGGCGAAGTCCCACCAGGCCGCTCGCCCGGCGCCGCTCAGAGCTCCTGCAGCACGCTCAGGTCGCGGCCCGCCCAGCGCTCGCCGACGCCGGTGACGGTGACCTCGCGGACGTCGTCCTCGGCGTCGTCCACGGCCGCCTCCGCGCCCACGGCGCGCGCGATGACCACGTGCAGCCGGTCCTCGGACAGCTCCTCGACCTTGCCCTCGCCCCACTCCACGACCACCACCGACTCCGGCAGCGACACGTCCAGGTCCAGGTCCTCCATCTCGTCCAGGCCGCCGCCGAGCCGGTACGCGTCGACGTGTACCAGCGGCGGGCCGGCCTGCAGGGAGGGGTGCACGCGGGCGATGACGAAGGTCGGCGAGGTGACGGCGCCCCGTACGCCCAGGCCCTCGCCCAGGCCTCGGGTCAGCGTCGTCTTGCCGGCGCCGAGCTCGCCGCTCAGCAGCACCAGGTCACCCGGGCGCAGCAGCCCGGCGAGCCGGCGGCCCAACTCCTGCATCCGGTCCGGAGTCTTGACGGTTACCTGCGTGATGGCGTCGGTGGTGCTCATGCCGCCGATGGTACGAGCCCGGGCAGCCGGCGCGCGCCAGCGTCACCCCACCGCACTTTCGGGTGCACCGGCCCCCGGCAAGGTGCACGCCGCCCCACCCCTGGGTAACCCCCGAGGTGGGGGGATGCGGGGCTGCACCCGTAGGCGCTGCGCGGGCCGCCCCTACGTGGGCGCAGCGTGCGCTGCTCTCCATGGAAGCGCCGCGCCCCCGCGCCCCTCGGCCCTCAAGCCCGGGCCGGGCGCCAGCTGCGTGCTTCTGTTGCCGCGCGTTCCACCAGGGACGTCAGGCGGTCGTTGACCAGTTCCGGGTGTTCGAGCATGACCAGGTGGCCGCCGTCCGGTACGCAGACCAGCTCCGCGGCCGGCAGCAGTTCGCCGATCGTGCGGCTGTGCTCGGGCGGCGTGATCAGGTCGCGGTCGCCGGCCAGTACGAGCGCCGGTACGCCGTCGTACGCCGCCAGCGCTCCCGTCTTGTCGTGCACCGCGAACGCCGGGAAGAACTCCGCGACGACGTCGATGGGCGTCGCTTCGATGAGGCGCTCGGCGAAGCGGGCGACGCCGGGGTCCACGTCCTTCGGCGCGCCGAAGGAGTACCGCTTCACCAGGCCCGCGAAGAGGTCGGCCGTGGCCCGGCGGCCCTTCTCGACCAGCTCGCTCTGCGCACCCAGCGCCTTCAGCAGGCCCGGCGCGAACCGGTGCACCGCCTTCACGCCCAGCGACGGCAGCCCGAAGGAGGCGACCTCGCTCAGCCGCCCCGCCGACGTCCCGATCAGCCCGACGCCGACCACCCGCTCGGCGACGTACTCGGGGAAGTGGTCCGCGAGCGCCATCACCGTCATGCCGCCCATGGAGTGGCCGACCAGCACGATCGGCCCGTCCGGGACGGCGGCGTCCAGTACCGCCTTCAGGTCCCGGCCCAGCATGTCGATGGTGACCGGATCGGTGCCCTCGATCTGGGCGTGGCCGCGGGCCGAGCGGCCGTGGCTGCGCTGGTCCCAGTGGACCGTACGGACTCTGCCGCGCAGCGCGGCCCGCTGGAAGTGCCAGGCGTCCTGACTGAGGCAGTAACCGTGGCAGAAGACGACGGTGGGGGCCGCGGAGCGTCGCCCCAGGGCCCCCAGCAGGCGCTTGCGGCGGGCCCCCTGGGCCTCCCCGTCCGGCCAGTCTTCCGGTTCGTCGACTTCGTAGTACAGCGCCGTGCCGTCCTCCGCGTACGCCGTGCCCGGTGTGCCGCGCAGCGCCCCGTACGGGCCCGCCGAGTCCAGCGCCATCCGCGCCTTGCGGCGCACGCCCCGGCCGACCGTCAGCCGCTCCAGCGCCACCCCGGCGGCCGCGCCCGCGGCGACCACGCCGATCGCGGCGCCCGC
>NZ_JBEPFC010000116.1:0-24408 GCF_040301705.1 Streptomyces sp. NPDC000151
GCGCGGCCGAAGCCCCAGCGGTGGCGCCGCGGCGGGCCAGCGCGGTCACGGCCGCGGTCAGGCGTTCGTCGCGGACCAGCGGGTCGGTGGTGCCGGCGAGCGCGGCGTGCAGCCGGGCGAGCGCGTACGCGAGCGCGTGATCGGTCAGTACGGGGTCGGGGAAGAGCGGGAGCGCGCCGGACCGGCCGTCGGTGACGTCGGCGAGTACGTCACGCACGACGGAAGGGCCGAGGTGCACGATCCGGTAGTGGTATGGATCCGACTCTGACGGCCCCGGGCCCCGCCCGTCGCTCCAAGTCGGTCGTGGCGCAGGTGCCGCACGAGGTGGCGGCGCTGCTGCGCTTCGGGGGTGCCGCGCTGGCGCTGCTGGTGGCGGTGCTCCTCCTCGGCTCCCGGGGGCAGGGCGCGAAGGTGTCGCGGCGGGCCGGCGGTCGGGCGGCGCTCGCGGGTGTACTGGGGGTCTTCGCCTACAACAGCGTGTTCTTCTGGGGTCTTTCGCTCGCCCCGTCGCTGGACGCGGGCATTCTCATACCCGTCATGAGCCCCGTGCTCACCAGCCTGTTCCTGCTGGTCACGGGGCGGGAGCGAGCGTCGCGGGCACGGCTGGCGGGGCTGGGGCTCGGCCTCGCCGGTGCGGTGATCTTCTTCCTGGGCGCGGGCGGCAGCACGGACGGGGGCCCGTCGCGGCTCGCCGGGGACGCGCTGTTCCTCCTCAGTGCGGCGTGCTGGGCCGCGTACACGCTCGCCGGGCCACGAGTACTGGCCGGTGCCGACCCGCTGCGCGCCACGACGTACGCCACCTGCGCGGGCGCCGTCCTGCTGGGGCTGGTGGCCGCGCCCGCCGTGCCGGACGTGCGCTGGGGCGAACTGCCGCCGGGCCTCTGGCTGAACGTGGGCTTCCTGGCGCTGGGCGCCGCGGCCGTCGCCAACCTCCTGTACTACCGAGGCGTGGGCGCGGTGGGCCCGGCCTCCGCCTCGCTGATGATGTTCACCGTCCCGGTCGTCAACACCGTGTGCGGCACGCTGTTCCTCGGCGAGTCCTTCGGTCCGGTGCAGGCGGCGGGCGCGGCGGTCCTGCTGGCGGGCGCGGTCCTCGCCGCCACGCGGGGCCGGCCGCGCAAGCGCGTCCCCGTACCCGCTCCCGAGTCCGCTGAGTCTGCTGAGTCTGCTAAGACTGCTTAGGCGCGCGTCGCTCCCCCGGCTTCGAGGCGCGTTTCGGTGCCGGCCGGGGCTTCTCCCCCCGTACGGACGGCTGGTCCGCGTTCACCTCCTCGGCGCTGCGGTCCCTCTCGTCCTTGGCGGGCTCGCGCTTCTGGGCCGGTGCCATGCCCGCCTCCCGCGGGTCCCGGTCCGTACGTTCCTCACCCATGCTGCCTCCCTGGTTCGCGACGACGGCCGCATGCCGAACGGGCGCGGCGGCGGACTCCCGCCACCGCCCCCATCCCCTCACGCCCGGCCGCCCCGGGCGACCTCCGGCTGCTCCGAACGGCGGCACGGACCCGGCCTCGGGTGCGGCCTCGGCCTCGGCCCGGTGGTCAGCTGCCCGCCGGCACGCCCTTGCGGGTGTACGCGACCGCGGCGGCGCCGTACGTGAGGCCGCCGACCGCGCACAGCCACGTGAAGGGGCCGCCGGACTCGCCCTGGGCCACCTCGTAGACGGCACCGCAGAGCAGGACGACGGCCAGGACGTTCCCCGTCACCGCGGAGGCCCCGCGGCTGATCGCGCGCCGGCGTTCGTCCTCTTCGTGCCCGCTGAGCTGCGCGGCGACATCGCTGCGCCGGGCGAGGACCGTCACGGCCAGGCCATAGCCGATGACGATGACCGGCAGCGTGACGGCCATCGCGACGTTCCCGCGCATGGCCATGAGCACCGACTCCACCGCGCCCACGACCACGGTCAGCGCCAGGACGCTCCACCGCCTCACGCTGCGCCCGTTGCCCCGCGGGGTGTTACGCGTCGTCGACATGAAAGATCTCCTCCACGGTCAGCTCGAAATGCCGGGCGATCCGTATGGCCAGTGGCAGGGAAGGGTCGTACCGGCCCTGCTCGATGGCGTTCACCGTCTGCCGGGAAACCCCCAGCGCCGCCCCCAAAGCCTGCTGGGACAGCCCCTGGTCGGCACGGAGCCGCCGGACCTCGTTTCGCATATATGGAAAGTAAGCTTTACAGGGAGGAGTGTCAAGCACGCTTTACACGGCGGGTCCGGCCGCTCAGCAGTGAGCGTCAGGTACCGAACGGCAGCACCCGCCGGAAGAGATCCAGCGCCTCGTCCGCCCAGCCGATCACCTTCAGCGTCGGTGTCACATTCCCCGGCGGCCGGTTGATCAGCGTGTCGCGGCGGATGAGCCGGTCGAAGTCCACCATGACCGGGTCCTGGCGGGGCGTCACTCCATCGGGGTGCCGGAACTCGACGTTCGCCCGTCGCATCACATTGATCAGCTCCTGGGCGACGATCCCGTACGCGACGGTGGTCGGATGGACGCCGTCCAGCGAGAACAGGCCGCCGTCGGAGCGCCGTTCCCCGTCACTCGCGAGGAAGTGGGTGTTGGGCGGCGGGGTGAGGGCCTGCAGTTCGGGCGGCAGCGGGTACGGCTGCCACCAGTCCGGGCGGGCGAGCGGGTCCTCCAGATAGCGGCGTGCGGCGAGCCGGTCGAGAAGACCCGCGGTGTCCAGCAGGTACCAGTCCCGGCCCGCCTCCCGGGCCTGCCGCACTTCCGCGGTGAACGCGTCGTTGTACTGGTCGATGGCGTGGTCGACGGCGCGCGCCTGGTCGCCGGTGATGTGCGGGTCCTGGCGCGGATCGAAGGCGCTGTCGCTGATCCAGGGGCGGGTGTAGTACGGGAAGTAGGCGGACCCGGGCTCGGTCTTGCCGCCGACACCGCGCGCGAGCGGCGCGACCGTCACATGCGGCACGGTGCACCATATGACGTGCCGCGCCTTGATCTCCCGTACCTCGCGGACGACCTCCCGCAGTTCGGCGGCGAAGTGCTCGGGCCGCCAGACGGTGAAGGCGCCCTTGCGCCTCAGATCGTCGTAGCCTTCCTCGCTCCAGACCACGCGCAGGTCCGTCACCGCCCGCAGTGCGTTGTTGGCCCCCAGGAACACGATCAGCGTCTCTATGCCGTGCTCCGGGTCCGTGTCCCCGGCCTCCTCGCCGAGCGCCTTGGCCGCGCCGAGCTGCGACAGGGCCCCGGCTTCCGGCGGTTCGGTGGGCAGGACGCGCAGCGCGGCGCGCTCACCGGCGTTCTCCACGATCTGGTACACCAGATCGTCCTTGGGCGCGGATATCCGCGCGCGGCACACGTCGGCCGACTTCTCCAGCGCGTCCCGCAGATCCCAGCCGAACGCCGCGAGGTTGTGGTTGACGACCCGGGTCCGCGGCACCGCCGTGCCCGGGCCGCGCTCCCAGTAGTCCTCGACCCGGTCCATGAAGCCGCGGACCCGGAAGAGCGCGGGCGCCGTCTCCCACCAGTCCACGTCCCGGCCGTAGCGCGCTTCCAGGTCGCGCAGCAGCAGCTCGATATTGAGCGGCAGCCCTCCGTACCCGTTGTAGGAGGGGTACCGGAAAGCATCGCTCCAGCCCATCTCGTGGGCGATGATCGCGGGGAAGGACAGATCGGTGTGGAAGATCGACCCGCTCTGGAACCCCTGGGTGAGCGAGTCCCCTATGGCGACCAGCCGGTGCCGCGGCTGCCCCTGCCACGCACGCGGGGCGCTCGCTATGCCCAGCGTGGGATCGCTGACCGGTACTCGCGTGTGGTGCGGTACTCGCGTGCCGTGCTGCCGTCGTCCGGAATCGTTCATGCGCTCCCGCTCTCCCGTGACATGCAGAGCCCCTTACATGACAGCGCAAGTTGCCGCCGCAGGCTACGGGGCCGACGTCCGCCCGGTGGTTTCCCGCCGGTACGTCTCGCCGGTCATGGATTCCAGTTCCCGCTGCTTGGTCTCGGGGATCTTCCGCTCCACGAAGAAGAAGGAGGCGAAGGCGAAGAAGGCGAAGGCGCCGTAGAGCCAGGAGAGGCCGACCTTGTGGGTCATCGGCTCGAAGGCGAAGGTGACGATGAAGTTGAAGATCCAGTTCGAGGCGGTGCCGATCGCCAGCGCCATCGCCCGCATCCGGTTGGGGAACATCTCGGCGAGCATGACCCACATGATCGGGCCCCAGGAGAGCGCGAAGAACACCACGAACGCGTTGGCGCCGATGAGCGCCAGCGGCCCGTAAGGGCTGGGCAGGGTCACGCCCGCACCGCTGCCGCGCTGCTGCGAGAAGGCGACCGCGGTGAGCAGCAGCGCCACGAACATGCCGGCCGAGCCGATGGAGAGCAGCCGGCGGCGCCCGACCCGGTCCACGAACAGCATGGCGACCACGGTCATCACCACATTGATCCCCGCGGTGATCACCGACGTCGTGAACGAGCTCGACTCACTGAATCCGACCGACTTCCACAGCGTGGTGGAGTAGTAGAAGATCGCGTTGATGCCCACCAGCTGCTGGAACGCGGCCATGACGATGCCGACCCAGACCAGCGGCTGCAGCCCCATCCGGGGGCCGCGGATGTCCTGGAAGCTGCTCTTGTGCTCCTTGTGCAGGGTCTGCCGGATCTCCTGTACTTTCCCCTGCGGGTCGGCGACGCCGGTCACCCGCTCCAGTACGCCCGCGGCCTTGTCGTACTGCCCCTTGAGGACCAGGTAGCGCGGGGATTCCGGGATCAGCAGCGCCAGTACGCCGTACACCAGCGCCGGGACCACGCCGACCAGGAACATCCAGCGCCAGGCCGGCATGTCCAGCCACAGCTCGTTCGACGCGCCCCCCGCGGCTCCTGCCAGGCCCTTGTTGGAGCTGAGCACCACCAGCTGCCCGACGGTGATCGCCAGCTGCTGCAGCGACCCGAGCGCGCCGCGCCCGCTCGCCGGCGCCACCTCCGAGATGTAGGCGGGCGCGATCACGGACGCGATACCGATGCCGAGCCCGCCGATCACCCGCCAGACCATCAGGTCCGGTACGGAGAAGGCGAAGGCCGAGCCGGTCGAGCTGATGAAGAACATCGCCGCCCCGAGGATCATCACCTTCCGCCGCCCCCACCCGTCGGCCAGCCGCCCCGCGTACCAGGCGCCGACGGCGCAGCCCAGCAGCGCGATGGAGACGACGAAGCCGGAGAGGAAGGAGTTGAGCTCGAAGTGCGAGCTCAGGGAGTCCACCGCGCCATTGATGACGGAGGAGTCGAAGCCGAAGAGAAAACCGCCGACCGCGGCGGCGATGGAGATACCGACGGCCTTGCCGTGGCGGCCGGAGCTGGGGCTGGACGGCTGTGGTCCGGAGGCCGTTCGGGCCATAAGCGGGTGTCACCTTTTCCAGAGTCGACGCGGTCTGTTGTCCTGGAGTACCAGGTGCATTGTCGAGCAGCGACCCGTCCCGGCCGTGCAGGAACCGCCGGAACGCCCACCCCCGACACCACCGACTACCCCGATGGCCCGGACCTGCATCCGAACGGGTGACGGCCACGGATTTCCTTCTCCTCCCGCGCGCTGCTGCGGGAGGCGGCGGCTGGCTGGAGTCGGAGCCGGCGGTGTGGTGCGTATGGGCTGGATGTGGCACGCGGGGAACGACGGTCATATTCTGTAGGCCAGTTGGGGGCGGAGCCTGATCGGATCGGCCCTCTTTTGCGCTGGGCCGGCAACGCTTGACCGCGCGCTCGCATGTTCGCGTCGGCCGGCCGGGGTCGGCTCCGTCCTCACTTCCTGGAGACCAGCATGGCGCTGACCACCGGTCAGAAGGTAGCGATCGCCGTCGGCAGCATTGGCGCGGCAGGGGCGATCATCGCCGCGACGATCACCGTCGTGGGCGGCGACTCCGGCAATGACTACCGCTGCAACAACTCGGCGACGTGCGGGAACAACAACAAGGTGTCCACGTCGGACGACGGCGACGAGAAGCCGTGAGGGCAATGGTGCCGGTACCCGTTATGGACACGGAAGGAAACCCTGCTTTGTCCCGTCGCCCCTGGTGTCATCACACCGTCCGCGTCGCCTCAGGGGTCGTTCTCCTCCTCGCCGCCATGACCGGCTGCGCGGGCCAGACCACCCAGTGCAACGAGGGCGCGGTGTGCGGCAATGACAACGCCGTCGAGCACCACCCGACGCAGTCCACCACGCGCGCGTCCAGCTCCGCGCCGGCCTCCCCCTCGTCGGGCGGTGCGTCCGCCGAGTCGGCCGTCGGCCCGCCGGCCGCCGGCCCGGCAACGGCCTCGTCCGCGCCGTCGGAGAAGCGCTCCGCCGCGGACGAGTGCACGAGCTGGCGCGCGATCGACGCCGTACCGGGCGTCGAGGCCCGGCCCTGCTGGCGGCGCGATGGCGACAAGGTCTACCTGGTCGCCCAGTGGCGCTCGGACAGGCAGACACACATCGATGTGTACCTCTGGCTGAAGGACGCGGCCGGCGACCGGGTCGTCTACGCGAACGGTAAGGAGCCGTGGTCCTGGTCCCGGCTGAACACCGCGGACACCTCCCGCTGCCAGTATCCGGTGGGCGTCGCCCTGAAGCCCGGCACCACATACAACGTCAGCCTGTCCGTCAAGCCGCATCCATCCGATCCGCCGTACATCAGCAACCCCGCCGTGGACGGCTTCCAGATGAAGCTCGAGTACACGTGAACTCGACTGCGCGCTAAGGCATTCGCAAGCACGTACGGCCCATGCCACCACCGGGTCACCTCTGTGGATCAGGACCGGTCCGCCGCATTGCGGCAGCACAAAATGTGCGCATGAAAGAGGACTGGAAGCAGCAGATCGACCGGCTCCACGCTGATCTGGTGCGCCGGGACGACCCGGTTGCCTGGGTGAACGAGGCCGATGCCGTACAGGCGTCCTGCCGCTATCCGCACATCGCCGTCCGCGGGGCGCTCTTCGGTATCGCCACCCAGGACTCCGCGTCCGGTACCGAATGGCGGCTGCGGGGGCCGATGGCGGACGGCACGCCCCAGCAGGCCAGGGACGGGCTCAACTCGAAGCTGTGGTTCAGGGCTCTGGAAGACACCGATGACCCGGCCGTCCGCCGTGAGCTGCTGAAGGCGGTGGCCGTCCTCGAACGCGAGCGGGTCGACGAGTTGGAGGTACTGGGCGTGCGCTACCGGGTGGTGCGCGCCGACGAGTTCGCCCGGAGCGGCGAGGACGGGCTGGAGCCGCCGCGGCCGACGGACACCGAGCCCGCCGATCGGTCCTGGACCGGCCCGCACAAGCCGCCCTCACGCGATGACGGCCACGTCCTCGACCCCGGCCGTAAGGACGGCCTCATGGCCGGTGCCCTGAAACTGGGCCTGCGGGACTTCGCGTACGCCGGAGCCAGGTACCCCGCCGACGTGCGTGAGGACTCCGAGCGGGCGGCGACCACCCACCCGGACATCGCCCTGCTGCCCGTCGGCTTCGGCATCGCCGAACGGGTCGGGAAGGGCTGGCGGCCGCGCGGCTCGCTCATGCCGACGCCGCACGACGCACGCCGGCTGCTCCACGACGCGCTGACCGATGTCTGGCCGCGCCTCTACGAGCTCGGGGACGATGAGCGAGCCCGGTACGCGCGGGCCGCCGAGCGGTTCAAGGCCACCGGGCGGGACAACGAACTGCGGGTGGGCGACAGGCTGTTCAGGGTCTGCCGCATCGAGCGGTTGGTCAGGTGGGGGCCGGACGGGCCGGAACCGCCCCGCCCCTCGGACCAGGCCAACGACTACGAACCCATGAAGATCCACCCCACGATGGACGACGACGGCACCGTTCATCACGACCGCTGATCGTCCGGCCGCTCGCGCGCACGCTTCCTCACCTGCCGGGCCTTCCCAAGCAGTCCTCACTTGACCAGCAGTCCTCACTTGCCGGGCCTTCCCGTCGCAGGCCGTACCCCCATTCCGTACGCCACCCGGCAGGCGGATTCCAGGGCGCCCTCGATCCAGGCGCGGTAGTGGGTGCTGGTCTGGTCGCCGGCGAACCAGAGGCGGCCGTCGGCTTCCGGGGTGCGGGTGTGGGGGCCCAGTTCGACGGCCTGGCCGGGGGCGTAGCGGGCGGCTTCACCGCAGGCGTACTCGTTGCGGGCCCAGGAGGGGGATGCCCAGCGGCCCGTGTACGAGCGCTCGACGTCCTCCCCGTACAGGTCGGTCATCAGTTTCAGTGCGTGTCCGGCGCGGGCCTTGCCCGGCATGCTGTCCCACACGGCGGCGTCGTCGGCCGAGGTGGCGGAGGCGAGGACCACACCGCCGTCGCCGGAGGGGTGGGAGGGGTAGACGGTGCGGCGCAGGGGGGTGTCGGAGAGGTCGGCGCCGCCGTCCGTTCCCCACCAGCGCTGGTCGAATTCCAGCAGGACATTGGTCGCGGCGCCGTGCCGGAGTTCCTGCATGGCGCGCCGTTTTCCGTAGGAGAGGTCGGGGGTGAAGGTGACGTAGCGGAGGGCGGGGAACGGTGCGGTGATGATGACGCGGTCGGCCTCCAGATTCTCCGGCCGGCCCGTTCCGGTCTTCTCGACCGCGAGGCGGAGCTTGGCCGGCCGGGAGTCGACGCCGGTCAGCCGCCAGCCCGGGCGCAGCGTCCCCTCGTCGAGCTTGTCGGCCAGGGCCTTGGGCA
Organism: Streptomyces sp. NPDC000151; assembly: GCF_040301705.1. Classification (NCBI taxonomy): domain Bacteria; kingdom Bacillati; phylum Actinomycetota; class Actinomycetes; order Kitasatosporales; family Streptomycetaceae; genus Streptomyces; species Streptomyces sp. NPDC000151. The sequence goes on from NZ_JBEPFC010000116.1 coordinate 8,605, forward strand.
GGTGGTCCATGCCGCCGGGGATCTCCCACTGCCGCGTGTCGGGAGGGAGAGCCGTGGTGGTGAGGAGGGCGTGGGTCAGGGAGAGGGGGAGGCGTGCGGTGCCGCTCTCCAGGGTGTCCAGCAGGTCGAGTTCGCCGGCCGTCAGCCCGGCCCGGTCGGTGAGGAAGCGTTGCAGCGACCATGAGTCGTACTGGTCGAGGAAGCGCGCCCAGCCGTCCGTGCTGTCGCCCTTCACCATGGCCCGTACGGGTTCGAGGGCGTCGTCGAGCATGGCAGAGGCGGTGCGGTCGTCGGTGACGTCGAAGGTCTTGTTCAGGGTGCGCGGGTGGCGTCGGTACTGGGCGCGGGAGGCCATGGCGCCGTTGACGTGCAGGATCCGGCTCTCGTCGTCGCGGACGAACGGGCGCAGGCCCACGCCGAGATGGCGGGCGAGGCCGGTCACGAGGGTGTGGGTGCCGGGGATGCGCAGGGCGCCGGCTTCCGCGTAGGCGGCGGGGTGGTGCCAGTCGCGCAGGGTCTGGACGCGGCCGCCGATCCGGTCCGGGTGGGCGTCGATCACCCGGACCTGGTGTCCGGCCTTCTGCAGGATGTACGCCGCGGCGAGACCCGCCATGCCGGCGCCGACGATCGCGATCCGCTGCCCTCTGGGCTCGATGTGCACGTCGTCGGTGAGGAGTTGGAGGTAGGTGGGGGTGAGGATCGTGCCGTCTTCGGCGGAGCGGGTGATGTCACGGGCCGCCGACCGTACCGCGGAGTCGGCCGCGCCCCCGCCGCCACCGTGGGGAGCGGCACCGGAGGTGGTACTGGCGAGCCCGGCTGCGGCCGACGCTCCGCCGGCGACTGCCAAGGCTCCTGCGGTGGCGAGGACTTGGCGCCGGCTGACCGGAGGATTCATGACGTGAGTGTGCTCGGATTACCACCATGTGTAGTCACCTGGTGATGGTTTATCACTCTTGGTGGGGATATCTGCCCACCAGTCCACGTCGGTGAGGGTCGGACGGGAGGGCGGAGGCGGGGGTGGGGCCCCTCCTCCCCCGCCGCCACCGCCGCCGTGGGACGGCGGGGCAGGGGGTGCGGCGGCGCCGCGGATCATGGCCGCCACCCGTCGGCGGAGTTCCCGCATATCCAGGCCCCGGGGGTCGGGCTTCCCCGGCTGCCACTCCTTGTGCCCGATCAGGGAGGTGTCCCCGTCGAGACCCCAGCCGTGCGCCTTGAGCAAGGCGGCCGACGCCCGTACCATCGCGTCCACCTGCGCGGCGGGCCACGGGTCGTAACCATCCCCGAGGTTCACACACTCGAAGCCGTAGAAGCAGGGGTTGCCGTCCACCGTGGCCTCGTCGTCGGCCGGGAGCGGCTGCTCGCAGACCACGGCGCCGAGCACGTCGGGGTCGCCCAGGCCCGCGTGGTTCGTACGGCCCCAGCCCACCAGCCACACCACGCCCCGCTTGTCGATGACGGCGTGGCAGAGCGGCCCCGGCAGTCCGGGGCGGCCGTCGCGGCACAGCTCGACGGTCCGCTCGGTACCCCTGGTGCCGGTGTGGTGAAGTATCACTCCGTGTACCGGCCCCCAGCGTCCCTGCCGGTTCCGGTTGTGCGTGCGCCAGTTGCCGACCTGCTTCACGGTCAGACCTTCTGCTCTCAAAGCGCGCAGCGCCTTTGAGGCTGTCAAGGGAATCGCCACACCTCAACTCTTTCCTTATTACAGGGGAGTTCAACCGCATTACAGGGGTGTTCAGCCGCCATTTCCGGATCAGGGGTTGTTTGTCGCCCGGCGGCACCGGTCGGCCCTCGGGGGCGTGGCGGCGGTCGGTGGATGCGCCGTCTGCGCGTGCGTGCCCCTGCCGGGCGGGCGCCCGGCGTTTGGCTCCGCGCGCCGGGCGGGCAGGTGCTGGGAGGTTGCAGAGAGTGACATCGGGGGCTGTCCGGCCGTGCCGGGCTCGCCCGTCCCCACCCGAAGGAGTCGACTGTGTCGTCCGCCGCCGACCCGCTGCCCGGCCTCCTGATCGTCGTTCCGGTCGTGATCGTCGCCTGCCGGGCGGGGGCGGCGCTCTGCCGCCGCCTCGGGCAGCCGCCAGTGGTCGGCGAGCTCGCCACCGGCATCCTGCTCGGCCCGTCCCTGCTCGGCTGGTTATGGCCCGAAGGGCAGGCGTGGCTCTTCCCGCCGGCCGTCGCCCCCTACACCGGGGCCCTCGGCCAGCTCGGGCTGCTGATCTTCATGTTCCTGGTCGGCCTGGAGCTGGACCTGGGGAATCTGCGCGGGCACGGCCGTACGGCCGTCGTCGTGAGCCAGGTGAGCATCGCCCTGCCGCTGCTGCTGGGCTCCGCGCTGGCGGTCGCGATGTACTCCACGCTCGCCCCCGAGGGCACGCACCGGCTGCCGTTCATCCTGTTCATCGCCGTGGCCATGAGCATCACGGCCTTTCCCGTACTCGCCCGCATCCTCACCGACCGCGGGTTGTACGGGACGCGGCTGGGCGCCCTGGCGATGACCTCGGCGGCCATCGACGACGTCACCGCGTGGTGTCTGCTGGCGGTCGTCGTGGCCGTCACCCGCAGCGGCTCGCCGCTGGACGCGGTCACCACGGCGGCCCTGGCGGCGGTCTTCTTCGCCTTCATGCTGTACGTGGTCCGGCCGGTGCTGGCCCGGTGGGCGGCGCGGGCGGCCCGGGTGACAAAGCCCCGCCCGGCGTCCGCACGCGAACCCGCCGGTACCGCCGGCCGGGACAGTCTCGTGCTCGTCGTGCTCTTCGCCGGGCTGTGTCTGTCCGCGTTCGCCACCGACAGGATCGGGGTGCACGCGCTGTTCGGTGCGTTCGTCTTCGGTGTGATGACGCCTCGCGGCTCCCTTGAGGTCGAGCGCTGCGCGACCCGGCTGCGCGCCGTCGCCGTGCCGCTGCTGCTGCCGCTGTTCTTCGTGCACACCGGGCTGCACACCGACGTCGGCATGCTGGTCGGCGACCCGGTGCAGTGGCTGTGGGCCGGTGCCGTGCTGGCCGTCGCCGTGCTCGGCAAGTGGGGCGGCAGCGCCGTCGCGGCCCGCGCCTGCGGGCAGCGCTGGCCGGGCGCCCTGTCGCTGGGCGCGCTGATGAACTGCCGCGGCCTGACCGAACTGGTCATCCTCAACATCGGCCTGGAGCTGCATGTGATCGGCCCCGACCTGTTCACCATGCTCGTCCTGATGGCACTCACCACCACCGCGATCACCTCCCCCGCCGTGACCTGGCTGCGCCGCCGGGCACGGCCGGCCGGTGGTCCGGATCGCCCCTCCATTTATGAGGGGTTGCACACACCGGTGCGTAACCAGGAGTGAAAAGGCATTCAGTTGGGGCCGGGCGATGCCGGGCACCAGCGGCCTCCCAGCACTTCTTGGAGCGCCCATGGACGCCAAGAACAGATTCGAGACGAAAACCACCTTCGCACTCTCCAGGCTCGAATGGCTGGCCTTTCTGGCAGCGTCACTCGTGCTGGCCTACCAGCATGTTTCCGAGATTCGCTGGGGCGTGTTCGCGGGCTTTTTTCTGGCGATCGACGTCATCGGTTACATTCCCGGCGCCATCGCCTTCCGGCGCAGCGCGGACAAGCGCATCGCGCGTGGCTACTACGTCGCATACAACGTGATGCACAGCCTGGTCACGGCGGGTGTGCTGGCCGGCGCGTGGGCACTGTACGCCGGGCCGGAATGGGCGCTGCTCGCGCTGCCCATCCATCTCATGGGCGACCGGGCGCTTTTCGGGAATTCACTGAAACCCTTCGGTGTCACCTTCGAGCCGCACACCAACCCGGCCTACCGGGCGTTCAAGAAGCAGTACTCGGACACGACCGTCGGCGGCGCACGACCCCCGCTGGAGGGCACGAATGCCGTCGGTACTTGACACGCTCACCGAATACAGCGACAACCCCAGCGCTTTTCTCGCACTGAACAGCGGGAACGAATATTTCCACGACGACCGGTTCGACGGCACCTGCGCCTATCTGCGGTCCGGGCGGTACGTTTTCCAATTCGGCGGTCCGTTCGCCGCGGCGGAGCACCGGGCGCAGCTGCTCGACTCCTTCGTGGCGCACGCGGGACGACGGCTGGTCGCGGTACAACTGCAGCGGCAGGACGCCGAGTTGTACGAGAAGCACGGCTTCACGGTCAACCAGCTCGGTGCTTCGTACGCCGTCGACCTGTCCCGCTTCACACTGCGCGGCTCGCGCTTCGTCCGGCTGCGGAACAAGATCTCACGTGCCCGGCGGGCGGGTCTGGAGGTGGCCGAGGTCCGGGTCGGTGACGACTGTGCCGAGCTGGACCGGGTCGACCGCGACTGGCTGCGGGACAAGGGCCGGCACGTCAAGGAGCTGCGGTTCCTCGTCGGGCAGCGGACCGGGGACCTGCAACGGCACCGCCGGCTCTTCGTCGGCCGGATCGAGGGCGCCGCGGTCGGCTACATCAATTACTCACCGGTCTTCGGCAGCCGTCCCGGGTGGCTGCACGACCTCAGCCGGCGGCTGCCCGCAGCGCCGCCCGGCGTGATGGAGGCGCTCAACGCCACCGTCGTCGAACGCCTCACGGCCGACGGCGCCGGGTGGCTGCACTTCGGGTTCACGCCGTTCACCGGCCTGGCCGAGGAGCACGAAGTGACCGGCGCCAGCCGCACGTTCGCCCGGTTCGCGCGCTTCCTCGCGGAGCACGGGCAGGCGATCTATCCCGCGGCCTCCCAGCTCGAATACAAGGAGAAATGGGCGCCGCACGCGGTCATCCCGGAGTACATCGCCTTCAAGGGCAGGCCCCGCATCGGGGCCGTCTGGCAGCTGATGCGCGCCGCCAACGCCCTGTGAACGGACGGGCCCTGACAGGGCCCTGGCTGCTCATTCCACCCCGCACCCTGGAGGACGCACGTCCATGAGATTTCTCGAGCGTGAACGCACCACGCTGGCCAAGCTGTTGCCGGACCTGGACCCCGCCCTCCGGGAGATCCCGCTGATGGAGCTGGAGCGGCCGGGCAGCCCGGGCATCGGGCTCTTCCGGGACAGCGGCGGCCCGGGGCTCCTGGTCCCCGAGGCGCACCAGGGCCGGGGCGCCACCGCCCTGGACGCACTGCGGGTGCAGCGGGCCATCGGCAGCCGCTCGCCGTCGCTGGCCGTGGCGACCACCATGCACCACTTCTCGATGGCCACCCTGGTCGGCCTCGGCGATCTGGGCGACGGCCTGGAGTGGATGCTGATCGAAGGCGCCGCTTCGACCAACCGCATCATCGCCTCCGGCTTCGCCGAGGGGCGCCGCGGCGCCGGCATCCTCGACCCGTCGATGACCGCCACGGTGACGGAGGACGGCGTACGGCTGAACGGGGTCAAGCGCCCGTGCAGCCTGGCCCGCTCCATGGACATGCTGACCGCCAGCGTCGTCGTGCCCCGCGAGGACGGGCAGGGCGACGAGCTCGCGGTGGCGCTGGTGCCCGCCGAGAGCGAGGGGCTGAGCGTCAGCGGTTTCTGGTCCAGCGCCTTCCTGGCCGGTGCGGAGAGCGAGCAGGTCACCCTCACCGACGTACTCGTACCGCCGGATCTCCTGCTGCGGACGGCGACGCCCGCCGGAGCGCGGCTGGACGACCTCCAGACGGCCGGACTGGTCTGGTTCCAGCTGCTGATGACGGGCAGTTACCTGGGCGTCGCCAGTGCCCTGGTGGAACGAGTACTGCTCAACGACCGGGTCCCCGACCACGACCGCGTGCGGCTGCTCGTCGAGACCGAGGCCGCCATGGCCGCGGCGGAGGGCATCGCCCGCCGCGTGGACGAGGGCGATCTCGGCGAATCCGCGTTGGCCGCTGCGTTGTACACCCGGTACAGCAGCCAGGACACCATCGCCGGCATCGTGCCGCGCGCGGTCGAACTGCTCGGCGGCCTCAACTTCATGACCTCCGACGAGGTCGGCCACCTGGCCGCCTGCGCCAACGGACTGGCCCTGCACCCGCCGTCCCGCGCCCGGATGACCGGCCCACTCGCCGACTACCTCGCCGACCAGCCTCTCGTCATCGCCTGATCCACCGCCCCATCGCCTGACCCACCCACCGACACCACGACAGCCGACACCTGTCGGGAGGAATCCGACCCATGCCGCAGTACCCCTTGCCTGCCGCCGTCCCGCCCACGTCCCGCGCCGCCTCGCGCGCGCGTCCCACCCTGTTGCTCACCGGGGGCTCCGGAGTGCTCGGGCGCGCCCTGATCGACGAGCTGTCCCCCGACTTCGACCTGGTCTGCCTGCGCCGCAACCGGCCGCTGCACGATCCCCGGGTGCGCGAGATCCAGGGCGACCTGCTCGCGCCCTCCCTGGGCCTGACCCCCGTGGCGTACCACCGGCTCGCCCTCGACGTGGACCTGGTGCTGCACTCCGCCGCCGAGACCAACTGGCGCACCCCGCCCAAGGACATCGAGCGGACCAACACCCTCGGCACACAGGCCATGCTCGACCTGGCAGCGCGGGCCGACGCGCCCCTGTACCTGGTGAGCACCGCGTTCGTGGCGAGCGCGCTGACCGAGGAGGACCGGCAGCGCTTCCCGGGCGCCGCCGCCTACCTCGACTCCAAGATCACGGCCGAGCAGATGGTGCGTACCTCCGGCGTGCCCGGCGCCATCGTGCGTCCGTCGGTCGTGATGGGCGACTCCGTCACCGGGCGGATCGCCGGGCAGCAGGGCCTGACCAAGGCGATCGGGTCGATGGTGCTGGGGCAGGTGCCGGTGCTGCCCGGCGCCCCCGACGCGCGGATCGACATGGTCCCGCAGGACGTCGTCACCCGCGCCATCGGCGATCTGATCCGGGGCGGGGTGGGCAGCGGCGAGTACTGGCTGACGGCCGGCGAAGAGGCCCCGCTGCTCCGCGAAATCGCGGACACCTGCGAGGAGTTCGCCGTCCGTCGCGGGCTGCCGCGGCCCGCCCGGCCGCGGCTCGTCCCCGTCGAGGCGGTGCACCGGCTGCTGCTGCCGATGCTGGAGGGCACCTCGCTGCCCGAGTCGATGCGCCGGCGCTTCCAGTACTACGCGGAACTGCTGCTGGTCTTCCAGCGCGAGCTGCCCTTCGCCACCTCTCTGGGCGGTCCCGACTGCGGCAGCCGCCCCGCCCACGCCGACATCCGCACCGCGCTCGTCCGCAACCTGGAGAGCTGGGCCGAAGGCCGCTCCGGAGTACTGCGCCGGCATCGCGCGCGGCCGGCCGACGCGTCCCCCGCGGAGGTGGCGTCATGACCCCCTCGGCACCGGCGGCCCGGGCCCGGGAGGGCTCGCCTGCCGCGCCGCTGCCCCGCGGCTCCGACCTCGTCGAGCTGTACCGCAAGCACGTCGGCTCCGGCCGCGCGGTCATGGGCTGGGTGCTCGGCGGCATGGGCGAAGTACGGTCAGAGGGCCCCTGGGTGTATGCGGACGACGGTCGCCGGTTCCTCGACTTCGGCGGGTACGGCGTCTTCATCCTCGGGCACCGGCACCCGGCCGTCGTCGAGGCCGTGCACCGCCAGATCGACACCCACCCGCTCTCGACCCGGGTCTTCCTCGAACCGGTCGGGGCGCGCGCCGCCCAGGCCCTGGCCGCGCACACGCCGCCGGGGCTCGACTACGTCCACTTCGTCAACTCCGGCGCCGAGGCCACCGAGGCCGCCCTCAAGCTGGCCCGCGCGCACGGACGCAACGCGATCATCACCACCCGGCACGGCTTCCACGGCAAGACGCTCGGCGCGCTCAGCGTCACAGCCAACCCCAAGTACCAGGCGCCGTTCGAACCGCTGCTCCCGGACACCACGCAGGTCACCCACGGCGACCCGGCCGACCTCAAGCAGGCGCTGGCCGCCCGCCGCGACCGGGCGTGCGTCATCCTGGAACCGGTGCAGGGCGAGGCCGGCGTGCGCATCCCGGAGCCCGGCTACCTGACCGAAGTGGCCGCGCTGTGCCGTGAGTTCGGCGCGCTGCTCGTCGTGGACGAGATCCAGACGGGGCTGGGACGGCTCGGTACGTGGTGGGGCGTGGACGCCGAGGACGTCCGCCCGGACGTGCTCCTGGTGGGCAAGGGGCTCAGCGGCGGGGTGGTGCCGATCGCCGCGATGGCCGCCACGGAGGAGGCGTACGCCCCGTTCGGCCGCGACCCGTTCCTGCACACCTCCACCTTCGGCGCCTCCCCGATCGCCTGCGCCGCCGCGCTCGCCACCGTCGAGACGATGGAGCGGGAGCAGATCGTGGCGCGCGCCGCGACGCTCGGCGAGCGCATCCTCGCCGGGGTCCGTGCCGCGTGCGCCCCTCATCAGGGCGGCCTGGTCCGTGAGGTACGCGGCAAGGGCCTGCTGATCGGCATCGAGTTCGCCGAGGAGCGGGCGGTCGGCGAACTCCTGCTGGAACTGATCGCGCACGACGTGCTCGTCAACCACTCCCTCAACTCCAACCGGGTGCTGCGGCTGACCCCGCCGGCGCTCGTCGACGGCGCCGCTCTCGACCTGTTCTTCACCGCCCTCGCCGAGGCCCTGAACACCGCAGCGGCCCGGATGGCCGGCTGATCTCCCGTACGGAAAGGAACGCGATACACCCATGCGCCATGTATCCCTGCACGCGCTCGCCCGCGGCCTGGCACCGGCCGACGCCTACCACAGGATCACCGATTTCCGCCGGTACCCCGAACTCACCGACACCGTACGGGAGGTCAACGTGGGGCCCCCGCTGCCCGACGGCTCGGTGGTCTCGGAATGGGTCGTCTCCTTCCGCGGCGGTCTGATGAGGTGGCAGGAGCGGGACACGTTCTCGCCGAAGACGCTCACCCTCACCTTCGAGCAGACCGAGGGCGACTTCCAGACCTTCGAAGGGAGTTGGCGTTGTGCTGCCTCCGACGACGGCACCCTGATCGTCTTCACCGCCTCCTTCGACCTCGGCATCCCGACCCTGGCGGAGATCCTCGACCCGGTGGCCGAGTCCACGTTGCGTACCAACATCGCCCGCATCCTCGCGGGCCTGGTCGACGCGGAGGTGCTCGATGACTGCGCGGCTGCGGCCCGTGGCTGAGCAGGCGGCGACCGCCGCCCCCGCACGCGTGCCGCGGCCCTGGGCGGGCGACGACGAACCGGCCGGTGCGCGGTGGGACCCGCTGCGCGAGGAGCCCGGCCCCGGTGCCGCCCGCTGCCTGGCCCTGTACGCCAAGCTGGCCTCCGGGGTGACCGTCGTGACGGCCAGGGGCGAGGACGGCCCGCTCGGCATGACCGTCTCGGCCGCCACTTCGGTGTCGGCCCGGCCACCGCTGCTGCTGGCCTGCCTGCGCGACGGCTCCCGTACGCTCGGCGCGGTCCGCGCCTTCGGCGCCTTCGCGGTCCACCTGCTGCGGGAGGAACAGCGCGACCTGGCGGCCCGGTTCGCGAGCCCGACGACTCCGGCGGCGCAGCGGTTCGCCGGTACGGACACCTGTGACGTGCTCGGTGTCCCGGTGTTCACCAAGTCCCTGGCCTGGTCGGTGTGTCTGGTGGAGGACGTGCGCCGGTACGGCGACCACCACCTGGTCGTCGGGCGGGTGGCGGCCGTGCACGTGGGCGCGGGGCGGCCGCTGCTCTGGCACGACCGGGGGTTCCGGTCCCTCGCCGGGGCGCCCGCGGCGGACGGCGCCGGGTGAGCCGGCCGCCGGCCGGTACGCCCTGCTGGGAGCCGGCGGACCGCGGAGCGCCGGGCACCGAGCTGCCACCACTCCCCCGGCTCCGCGGCGTGGTCACGGCGGACGTGGCCGTGGTCGGGGCCGGTCTCGCGGGGCTGGCCTGCGCCTATCACCTCGCGGACCGGGCGCCCGGGCTCACCGTCGTCGTGGTCGACGCGGAACAGCCCGCCGCCGGGGCCAGCGGGCGGGGCACCGGTCTGCTGGGCCCGAGGGCGGGGCCGCCGGTCGATCAGGCGCTGCGCCGCTTCGGCCGGTCGACCGCACGCCGTATGCACCAGGCGAGCGTCGAAGCGGTGGATCAGGTACTGGACCTGTGCGCGCGGCTCGACGTGCAGTGCGGGCTGCGGCCCGGCGAGCAGCTCATGGCGACCCGCGCGCCCGCCGGCCTGGTGTCCCTCGCCCGGCAGGCCAAGGCGTACCGGGCGCTGGGCCTGGACGTGCCGGTGCTCACCCAGGGCGCGATCCGCGCCCGGGTGGGCGTGGCTTACAGCGCGGGGCTGCTCCACCGCCCCGCGGCCACGCTCGACCCGGCCGCGCTGACCCGCGCCCTCGCCCGCGCCTGCGCCGCCAAGGGCGTGCGGTTCTACGGGGACAGTCCGCTGCGGTCGGCGCGCGCCGGGGACCTGATCGGCCCCGAGCTGCTCTTCCCGCACGGCAGCGTGCACGCCGGGCAGGCGGTACTGGCCGTCAACTCCGCCGCGGGGGCGCTGGACCTGCCGGTCGGCACGGTCCTCCCGCTGGAGGTGTACGCCGTCGCCACCGCTCCCCTGAGCCCGACGGCGTACGAAACGCTGGGCGGCCGTGCGGGGTGCTCGGTGGTGGACGCGGTACCGATGGCGCCGTACTTCCGGCTGCTCCCGGACGGCGGGCTGGTGGCGGGCGGCGGTACGGCCCTGGCTCCGGACGGGCTCGGCGCGCGGCGGGTTCAGTCCGTCCGCGAGCGGGCCTGGGCCTGGCTGGAGCGGTGGGTGGGGTCGCTGCACCCGGAGCTGTCCGGGGTGCCGGTCACCCACCGCTGGTCAGGGCGCATCGGCATGACCGGGGACGGCCTGCCGGTGGTCGGCCGGGTCCCCGGCTGCCCCGACGTCTGGTACATCGGCGGCTGCTGCGGGCACGGCCTGGCGCTGTCCGTGGCGCACGGCGCGTACGTGGCCGGGGCCCTGCTCGGCGATCCGGGCCCGGGCGGACCGCTGCCGTGGCACCGGTCGAGAGCGCCGCGGCTGCCCGTCCACGGGGCCGGCCGCCCCCTGCTGCGGGCCTACGTGGACACGCTCGGCAGGGCCGCACGACGGGCGTGCTGAGCGCCGTACCGGGGCCCCCGGCCACGACGAGCGTGCTGACCACCGCCGGGGTTCGGCCCCCTCCCCCCGCATATCCAAGTCATCCCCACCCCGACAGGGAGTTCACGATGCGACCACACCCCGGCACCGACGGGGCCCTGCTGCCGTCCCTGCCCATGGGGACGGCGGATGCCGCCTATCACCGGGCCATGGACGGCCGGCCGTTGCCACTCAGCTTCATGTTCGGCTTCGGCGGGCGGCCGCCGACGCTGGACGCCGTACGCGCGCGCGTTGCCGAACGCGCCGACCGCATCCCGGCGTTGCGCTACCGCATCGTCCGCGACCGCAAGACGCTCCAGCGCGTCGACCGGATCTCCGTGGAGCAGCACGTCCACGAGGCATGGCTGCCCGACGACGCCGACGGGTCGGTGGCCGGTCGGCTGATGCTGTCCAGCCCGATGAGCGCGGGCGGCCGGCCGCCCTGGGAAGTCTGGCTGATCCACGGGCCGACGGGCAGCTACACCCTGTGTTACCGCACCGACCACACTCTCCAGGACGGGGTGGGCGCCGCCCATACCGTCCGGGCCCTCCTCGACGACAATCCCGAGGGCGGCGGGCTGGTACCGCAGCGCCGCGCGTGGCCCACCGCCAAGGGGCTCGCCGGTGCCTTCGGCGACGTGGCCGCCGCCTTCCGCCCGCCCGGCGCCCAGCCGGCCTTCAGCGTGCCGGGCAGCGGCCGCACCAGCGTGTGCCACGCGGACACGCCGCTGGCGCGGCTGCGCGCGATCGGCCGGGCGTACGGCGGCACGGTCAACGACGTGTACCTCGCCGCGCTCTCCCACGCCGTACACGCCTGGCACATGAAGGGCACCGGTTCGCTCCATCCGCCGCTGCCGGTGGCGGTGCCGATGTCGGTCCGGGCGCCGGGCGAGGAGTACGCCCCCGGCAACCGGATGGTGACCGCCCGGCTGCTGCTGCCTTGTGACGAGCCGTCACCACATCGCGCTCTGGCCCGAGTCATCGCGGACACCGGCCGCCTGCGCCGCACCCGGCAGCGCGACGCCATCCGCCTGCTGATGGCGGCCACCCCGCGCGCGATCGGTGCCCGGGTCGGCATGCGGATGGTCAACGGCGAGGTGATCGGTGCCCCGACGAGCAGCGTGAACTTCGGCAACGCCCTCGTCCACCGCGGCGCCGCCTCCCGCCGCACCGCCGTCTTCGCCGACCTGGCGGCCGGCATCCGCTGCCTGACGACGCTGACCAGCCAGCACGACACCGCCTGCCTGACCGTCGTACACGACGACGCCCTCCCGACCGCCGACGAACTCCCGGACCTGTGGCTCGCGGCACTGCTGGAGCTGGAGCGGGCGTAGGGCGTCTCTTTCGTACGAGCGCGCGATAGGTTGCCCGCCATGACCGAACTCGGACCCGGCGCCTGGCCACCCGCCCCGATACGGACCGAACGGCTCGTGCTCCGCGAGTCCGAGGCCCGGGACCGTGCGGCGTTCATCGAGCTGTTCGCCTCACCAGAGGTGGGCACCTACGTCGGTGGGCCTCGACCGTGTGATGAGCTCGAACGTGCAATGCCTGAGGTGCCCGGGCGGCGCCCCGGCCTTTTCGTGATCGAGCTCGACGGAGCGATGATCGGCACCATCGAGCTCAACCGCCGCGACGCGGAGCGTCGGAGCCGTGTCCGTCCCGATGCCGGAGAGGCCGAACTCGGCTACCTGCTCCTGCCGGAGGCATGGGGGCACGGGTACGCCGCCGAGGCGTGCGCGGCGGTACTCGACTGGTTCGCCGACGCGCTTCCCGGCGAGCCGGTGGTGCTCTGCACCCAGACCGCCAACGACCGTTCGATGCGTCTCGCGGCGAAGCTGGGGTTCGCCGAGGTGCAACGGTACGAGGCGTGGGGCGCCGAGCAGTGGATGGGCGTGTGGTCCCCGGTCGCGCCGTCCGGTTGAGCCAGGCCGGAAGGTGCACTGCACTGGCCCACAGGCGGAGAGCCCCGGACACGGTGTCCGGGGCTCCCGTATGCGGTGTGCCGTGTTCAGTCGCCCGGTCCGTCGCCGAGCGTCCCGGTCATCAGGAAGACGCACTTCGCGGCGCCCGCGGTGAGGATCGGCAGGTACGGGGAGAGGCGCTGCATCACGTATGGCAGCGTGAACAGGTCGGCGGCCTGGGCGTCCCAGCCGTGCCGCGTCCACCAGCGTTCCGGCTCGACCAATTGCCAGCGCCAGCCGAGCCCGGTGCCGGCGAGGGCGTCCAGGAAGGGCGCCACGAAGGTCGACGAGGTGGCGGAGGCGTTGACGCACTCGGCCGCGAAGGCGCTGCCGGGCGCGGAGAGTTCCGTCATCGTGCCGACGATCGACTCCACCGTCTCCGGCGGGAGGTGGTACAGCAGCGTCTCGGCGAGCCAGGCGGTGGGTTTTCGCGGGTCGAACCCGGCGGCGACCAGGTCCCCGCCCCAGGCCCCGGCCGGGTCCGCGCCGACGGCGGTGCGGCGTCCGCAGGAGGGGCGCCGGTCAGCCAGTACGCGTTCCTTGAAGTCCAGTACGGCGGGGTGCTCGACCTCGAAGAGGTGTACTCCGGTCGGCCAGTCGAGGCGGTGGGCGCGCGCGTCGAGGCCGGCGCCGAGCAGTACCACCTGACGGCAGCCCGAACGGGTCGCCGCGTTGAGGTAGTCGTCGAAGAAGCGGGTGCGCACCACCGCCCAGTCGGGCAGCAGCCGCTGCAGCAGGCCCTCGCCGGGAGGCCCGCCGCGAAAGCCCGCCGCGTCGAGGAACTCGGCGGCGAGCGGGTCGCGTACGTACGGCGCGGCCCGCTCGCACTCCGCGGCGTGCGCGGCCGCCGTCCAGAGCGCGACCGGCGAGAGCCCGTCCGGAAGCGTGGCGCCCGGTGGCGAGGTGGACTGCGGTCCTGCGGTGTCCGGCATGGGGAACCTCCGTGTCGTGGGGGTGGATGACGGCCGCGCGCCCGAGGTCAGCGGGCGCGGCGATGGCCGAGCAGCAGCGCCAGGGCGCCCAGCGCCAGCAGGCCGCCCGACGGGCGGGTGGTGCGCTGGCCGCCCATGGCGGCGGTGGTGCGTGGCTCGTGGACGTTCAGGGCGAACTGGCGGTTGGCGATGTCGGCGAGTACGCCGCGTACCTGCTCGGGGCTGGTGACCGCGGCGAGCAGCATTTCCATGGAGTTGCGGGCGAACTGGCTGCCGCCGAGGAACTCGCGGCCCAGCGCGAGCAGGATCTTGGGCACCTCGCCCTTGAACACCTCCGGCAGCGTGATCTCGGGGGCGAGACACCGCACCGAGCCATCGAGGTTGGCGAACGACTTGCCGAGCAGCGAGACGGCCGGCGGCGAGCCGATGCCCCGCTTGGTGGCCTTGGCGAGGACGGTGGTGAGCGAGACGCCGAAGTTCAGGTCGTCCAGCGAGAGATGGGAGACCTTGGGCACGAACGCCGCCATGTCGGCGGTGAAGGCCGGCATGTTGGACCACGCCGTCATGCGGCCCATCTCGGCCCAGTGGTGGGCGAGCCCGACGCCGTCGTTCTGGGCCAACGTCATGAAGAGCGGGAGCAGTTGGAGGCTGGTACGCCGGTCGAGGCGGCCGACCATGCCCCAGTCGATCAGGGTCGCGGGGCCGCCGGGCACGGCGAAGACGTTGCCCGCGTGCGGGTCCGCGTGGAACATCCGGTGGACGAAGTACCCGTGGTACATGAACCGCAGCAGGTCCTTGCCGATCTCGATGCGTTCGTCGTCGCTGAAGTGCGCGCGGTCGATGTGCCGTACCGAGGAGCCGGGGGCCAGCGACTGGACGAGGACCCTGGGGCCGGCGTGCATCACCCTGGGTACTTCCAGCGTGCGGAACCGCCGGATGTGCTGGCGGGCCTCGTCCATGTTGCGCGCCTCGCCGGTGAAGTCGAGCTCCGGCTCCATCGCGTCGAAGACGGAGCCGAGCATCGCCTCGGTGTCGATGACCTCGTTGAACCGGGGCGCGACCCGGGCCACGATTTTGGCGGCCCGGCGCATCAGGGCCATGTCCGCGAGGACACCCTCGCGGATGCCGGGCCGCTGGATCTTGACCACGGCCGGCCGGCCGCCGGGCAGCGTGACCCGGTAGACCTGGGCGAGCGACGCCGCGCCGAGCGGGGCGGTGGTGTCGATGTCGTCGAACCGCAGCTTCCAGTCCGGGCCGAGGTCCCGCGCCAGCACGGGCTCGAAGACGGAGAACGGCTGGACGTCGACCTGGTCGTGCAGGTTCTGCAGCTCGTCCCTGATCGACTCGGGCACCATGTCGGGCCGCGTCGAGAGGATCTGGCCGAGCTTCACGTAGAAGGGGCCGAGGCTCTCCAACGCGTGGCGCACCGCTTTGGCGCGCCGGTCCTCGGATCCGGCGGAGGCCGCGTCGGCCTCCGCCGGGGACCGTTCGTCCCGTTTCGACCGGCGGCGCCTCTTGGTGGCCTGTCCGACCTCGTCGGCGACGAGGTTTCCCAGGACCTTGACCACGAGACGCAACCGGTCACCGACTACAGACGCCACCGTGTGTGTTCCTCCTCGGTCGACTGTGTACGAGGGCCAACAGCCGGTGTGCTCGGCACGACCGGCCGAGCGGGACGGATGGGCGGGCGGGTCAGCTCTGGGGTGCCGGCTGGCCGCCGCCCTGGCTCTGCAGCGCACCGCCGGCCTGGCTCTGCAGCGCCTGCATCAGCTTGGGCAGCATTTCGAGCAGCTGGGTGAGCTGGTTCGGCAGCGTGGAGAGCGACGTGAGCAGGTCGCCCACGCCGCCGGCGGCGTGCCCGGCGCCGCCGGCCAGCTGCCCGAGGCCGCCGAGCGCGCCTGCCGCACCGCCGAGCGCGGCGAGCGGGTTGGCGGCCCCGCCGAGTGCGG
>NZ_JBEPFC010000117.1:0-24156 GCF_040301705.1 Streptomyces sp. NPDC000151
CGGAGCGCCGCCGCCACCGCCGGGACGGCCGGCGAAGCCGCCGCCACCGCCGCCGGGACGACCGGCGAAGCCGCCGCCGCCACCCGGACGACCGCCGCCGCCACCACCGGGACGACCGCCGCCACCGGGACCACGGCCACCGCCGGGGCCACCACCGGGACGCGGGCCGGCAGCCGGACGCTGCGGCATCATGCCCGGGTTCGGACGGGCGCCGCCGCCGGGACGGGGACCGCCCTGGCCTGCGCCGCCGCCCTGCGGACGGGGCATGCCGCCCGGAGTCGGACGGTTACCACCGGGAGCCGCGGGACGGGGACCGCCCTGGCCGGCACCCTGCGGGCGCGGGCCGCCGGGGCCACCCTGACCGCCGGGGCGCGGCGCGCCACCGGGACGGGGAGCCTGCGGACGGGCCATGCCCGTGGAGCCGCCGGAGGTGAAGGGGTTGTTGCCCGGACGCGGACCGGACGGACGGTTGCCGCCGGGACGCGGGGCGCCGCCCTGGCGGTCGCCGCCGGGACGCGGGCCACGGTCGCCGCGGCCCTGGCCACGGTCCTGACCGCGGTCCTGACGCTCCTGGCCGGGGCCGGGACGGCCCGGACGCGGGCCGGGGGCGGCACCGCCGGGCTTGGGAGCCTGCGGCGCGGCCGGCGGAGCCTGGAACTCGGGCTGCGCGGGCGCGGCCGGAGCGGGCTTGGGAGCCGGCTTCGGGCCGGGCGTGGGGCGCGGGCCCGGAGCGGGCGCCGCGGAGGGGGTGCTGCTCTTCGGCTCCTCGGGGGCCTTCGGGGCCTCGGGGGCGGCCGGAGCCGCGGGGCCCGGCTTGGGGGCACCCGGCTTCGGGGCAGCGGGACGGGCCGCCTGCGCCGGGGACGGCGTGGACGGCTTTGCGGGCGCCGACTTGCGCGGCGCCGCGGGCTTGCCAGAGGCACGGCCGTTGCCGTTGCCTGCCTGGAAAGCGTCGGTCAGCTTGCGAACAACCGGCGCCTCGATCGTCGAGGACGCCGAACGGACGAATTCACCAAGTTCTTGGAGCTTGGCCATGACGACCTTGCTCTCTACTCCGAACTCCTTGGCGAGCTCGTATACCCGGACCTTAGCCACTTCGCTCCTTCTAGGTCCGGGTTGTCCACCGGACCGTCGCTACTTCATGGGCGTACTCATCGCGTACTCATCGAGTGCTCATCGCAATCTCGACCTACTTCCGACTCGCGAGGTACCTGACCGCACGGTTTTCCGTGCGACGTGCTGTCTTACGGTGTTGCCTGCTCGACGTACTGGCGCAGTGCCGTGGTGTCGAGCGGTCCTGGGCCTCTGAAGGCCCTGGGGAACGCCCGGCGGCGGACCGCCAGGTCGAAACAGACCAGTGTGGGGTGCACGTAAGCACCCCGGCCGGGCAGCGTACCGCGAGGATCGGGGGTGCACTCACCATCGATCATCACGATGCGCAGCAAATCGCCCTTGGCCGCTCGCTCCCGGCATCCCACACAAGATCGCTCAGGGCATGCGCGGGCATGCGTCCGGCCAGACACTGCTTAAGTCTACCTCCCCGTAGCGGCCTCACCCCTATGGGGTAAGGACCGAACGGCTGCTCATATTCCCTCGGTGGCTGACAATCGACGCCGGCGGCACCGGGCCGCCGGCGTTCGTGACGTCAGTCCCGCGGGTCCGGGGCCTCGGTGTCCGGGCGGATGTCGATGCGCCAGCCGGTCAGCCGGGCGGCGAGCCGGGCGTTCTGCCCTTCCTTGCCGATGGCCAGTGACAGCTGGTAATCGGGCACGGTGACCCGCGCGGAGCGCGCGGCCAGGTCCACGATCTCGACCTTCGAGACGCGGGCCGGCGACAGCGCGTGCGCGACCAGGTCGGCCGGGTCGTCCGACCAGTCCACGATGTCGATCTTCTCGCCGTTCAGCTCGGCCATGACGTTGCGGACACGGCCGCCCATCGGACCGATGCAGGCACCCTTGGCGTTCAGCCCCGACCGGGTGGAACGCACCGCGATCTTCGTGCGGTGACCGGCCTCGCGGGCGATGGCGGAGATCTCCACCGAGCCGTCCGCGATCTCCGGGACCTCCAGCGCGAAGAGCTTCTTCACGAGGTTCGGGTGGGTGCGCGAGAGGGTGACCGACGGGCCGCGGACGCCCTTGGCGACGCGGACGACGTACGAGCGCAGGCGCGTGCCGTGCTTGTAGTCCTCGCCGGGGACCTGCTCCTGCACCGGCAGCATGGCCTCCATCTTGCCGATGTCGACCAGGACGTTCTTGGGGTCCTTGCCCTGCTGGACGACGCCGGTGACGACATCGCCCTCACGCCCGGCGTACTCGCCGAAGGTGATCTCCTCCTCGGCGTCCCGCAGCCGCTGCAGGATGACCTGCTTGGCGGTGGTCGCCGCGATCCGGCCGAAACCCGACGGTGTGTCGTCGAACTCGCGGGCCTCCTGGCCCTCCTCGAGGTCGGCCGGGTCCTCCTTCGCCCACACGGTCACATGGCCGGTGTTCCGGTCCAGCTGCACCCGTGCGTGACGGCGGCTGCCCTCGGTGCGGTGGTACGCGATGAGGAGGGCCGACTCGATGGCCTCCACCAGCAGGTCGAAGGAGATTTCCTTCTCCCGCACCAAACCCCGCAGGGCACTCATGTCGATGTCCACGGCTACGCCTCCTCCTGGCTCTCGTCGTTGCTGTCGCCCTCGGCGGGAGCCGGAGCGGTCTTGCGGTTGAACTCGATCTCCACGCGCGCCTTGGCGATCTCGCTGAAGGCGACCCGGCGGGCGGTGGGCTTGCGCCCCTTCACGCCCGGCACTTCGAGATCCAGGCCCTCGTCGTCGACGGCGGTGATCCGGGCGACCAGCTCCCCGCCCTCGTGCAGCTGGGCCTTGATCAGGCGGCCGACGGCCCGGCGGTAGTGCCGCGGCTCGGCGAGCGGGCGGTCGGCGCCGGGAGAGGTGACCTCAAGGGTGTACGCGACGTCACCCATGGCATCCGCGTCGTCCAGGGCCTGCGAGATCTCGCGGCTGAGTGCGGCGCACTCGTCCAGCTGAACGCCGTCGTCGGAGTCGACCACGATCCTCAGCACACGCCGCTTACCCGCGGGGGTCACCTCGATCTCTTCCAGATCCAGGTCTCGCGCGGCGACCAGCGGTTCAAGCAGTCCGCGCAGCCTCTCGCTCTGGGTGGTGCTCATCCGGGTGACTCCTCGGCCGCGTGTGCTGTTGTGGGATGGTCGCGTGTCTGGCCAAAGCCTATCTGTTCCGGCGGGGTACTGACGATTCCGTGCGCGGGCGCGGTTACGCTCGCCTGCGGTGATCACCGGATCACCACCGCAGACCCCCGGGAAGAGGACAGTGCCGCAGCCTGGAACGCACACGAGGAGAAGCATCCTGCTGACCGGCGCCGCGCTCGGAAGCGCGGCGCTGCTCACGGGCTGCGCCGAGCAGTCCGCCGCGTCCGACGACATGGACAGCGCGGCCGGGCGTGCCCTGCTCGGCCGGGCGGCGCGGGACAGCGGCGCGCTGCTGGCCCGGTACGACGCGACGCTGACCGCGCACCCGGCCCTGGAGAAGCGGGTGCGCCCGCTGCGGGACCAAGTCGCCGCGCACATCACGGCGTTCGACGCGCCGGAGGCCACCGGCACCCCGTCCGGCACACCCTCCGCGACCGCTTCGCCGTCCCGTACGCCGGGGAAGCAGCCGCGCGCCCCGAAGGTTCCGGCAAGCGCGCGGCAGGCGCTCGCCGCGCTGGCCGACGCCGAGCGGGACACGGCCGACCGGCGCACCGCGGCCCTCGTCGGCGCCCCGCCGGAGGTCGCCCGGCTGCTCGCCTCGGTCGCCGCGGCCGGCGCCGCGCACGCCTACGTACTCGACTCGCACGGCAAGGGCGGCGGGACGACGGACGAGAAGGACGGGAAGAACGCCTGATGCCGGCGGAGAAGCACGAGAACACGGAGCACGCGGCCGAGCTGAAGGCCCTGCAGAACGCGCTGGCCGCCGAGCACGCCGCGCTCTACGGCTACGGCGTGGTGGGCGCGCGCGTCGACGACGGGCGGCGCAGAGAGGCGCAGGCCGGCTACGACGCCCATCGTGCGCGCCGGGACGAGCTGAGCCGCCGGGTGAGCGCGCTGGGCGGGCACCCGAAAGCCGCTGCCGCGGCGTACGCGCTGCCCTTCCCCGTGCCCGACGCGGCCGCAGCCGTCCGGCTCGCGGCCGAACTGGAGGACCGGGTGGCCGGGGCGTACGCGGACCTCGTACGCGCCTCCACGGGTGCCCGGCGGCGCACGGCGGCCGGATCGCTCCGCGAGGCAGCGGTGCGTGCGGTGCGCTGGCGCGGCAGCGGCGTAGCCTTCCCTGGGCTCGCCGAACGGACCACGGCCGGCGGCCCGTCGCCCACCGCGACCGGATCCGCCGACGCGCTCTGAGCGCGCGGCGGCCACCGGCCGGGACGGCCGCAGGCCCCGCCGGCACCCCGGCACCGCCGACGAAAGGGACAGCTCCAGCATGGCAACGGCACCCATCGAACCGCCGAGACGATTGGTGCGCGCGATCGGCGACGACCCCGCGAGCCCCGCGCGCGCCTGGCTGGACACGCTGCCGGACCGGGTGACGGAGCGGCTGGCGGCCTGGGAACTCACCCCGGAGCGGGTGCACGAGCCCGGCGGCCGCGCCAGCCTCCTGGTCCTGGTCACGCAGCGGGACGGCACGCCGGCCGCGCTGAAGTTCCCGCTCCCGGGACAGCCGGGCGCGGAGGCCGAGGCGGCGGCGCTGACGCGCTGGGACGGCTGGGGCGCGGTACGGCTGTTGGACGCCGACCTGGACAGCGGCGCGCTCCTCCTGGAGCGCCTGCGCGGCGCGGTGTCGCTGCGCTCGCTCCCCGAGGCGAAGGCCCTGCTGGAGGCGGCGGGGACGGTCCGCCGGCTCTGGGTCGCTCCCCCGGAGGAGCACCCCTTCGAGACGCTGGCCGCCCGCACGGAGGCCGCCGTGGCGGCGCTGCGGACCTCGGGCGCGGCGGTCCCCTCCGCCGCCCCGCTGGTCGAGGAGGCCGCGGAGCTGCGCAGCGCGCTGCCCGCCGACGCACCCGAAGAAGTACTCCTGCACGGCGCGTTCCGCCAGGGCAAGGTACTGGCCGGCCACCGCACGCCGTGGCTCGCGGTGGGACCGCGACCGGTCGTCGGGGAACGCGCGTACGACCTGGTCGGACTGGTCCTGGACCGCATGGAGGACCTGGCGGCCGGCACGGGGGCCGCGGCCGCGGCGCGCCGCCGGGTCGCCAAGCTGGCCGACTCCCTGGAGGTCGACCGGGACCGCCTGCGGGGGTGGGTCCTGGTGGGCGCGGCGGAAGCGGGCCTCCAGGCCCTGACGACGGGCGACCGCCCCCGCGGGGAACTGCTGCTGGAGTTTGCGACGTGGCTGTAGCGCCGACGAAGCCCAAATCAAGCCCGTCCGGCGATTGAGGACGAGCGGCCGCCAGGCCGCGATACACGGGGGACGGACGGCAGGCCCGCACCGAACGGCACGGGCCCGCCCCAAGGTCGGAAACTACGCGCTGAGGCGCGCAACGGCCTCCTCGACCGTGACCTCTTCCCGCTCGCCCGTCCGCCGGTCCTTGATCTCGACGACGCCCTCCGCGGC
Source organism: Streptomyces sp. NPDC000151 (assembly GCF_040301705.1). Taxonomy (NCBI): domain Bacteria; kingdom Bacillati; phylum Actinomycetota; class Actinomycetes; order Kitasatosporales; family Streptomycetaceae; genus Streptomyces; species Streptomyces sp. NPDC000151. Next base: position 5,612 of record NZ_JBEPFC010000117.1, read on the forward strand.
GCGGCGGCCCGCGACGACGATCGTCGGGACGCCGAGCAGCTCCGCGTCGGTGAACTTCACGCCCGGGGAGACCCCGGCCCGGTCGTCGACGAGCACGCGCAGCCCCGCCGCGCCCAGCTTGTCGCCGACCTCCAGCGCCAGCTCCGTCTGCTTGGCCTTGCCCGCCGCGACGACGTGCACGTCCGCCGGGGCGACCTCGCGCGGCCAGCACAGGCCGGACTCGTCGTGGGTCTGCTCGGCGAGCGCCGCCACCGCGCGGGAGACGCCGATGCCGTACGAGCCCATCGTGACCCGGACCGGCTTGCCGTTCTGGCCGAGTACGTCGAGCTCGAAGGCGTCGGCGTACTTGCGGCCCAGCTGGAAGATGTGGCCGATTTCGATCGCCCGGTCGATGACCAGCCCGGCGCCGCACTTCGGGCAGGGGTCGCCCGGCTCGACGACGACCACGTCGAGGTAGTCGTCCACCTCGAAGTCGCGGCCCGCGACGACGTTGCGCGCGTGCTTGCCGTCCTTGTTGGCGCCGGTGATCCAGGACGTGCCGGGCGCGACGCGCGGGTCGGCGATGTAGCGGAACGCCTTGCCGGCCAGGCCCTGCGGGCCGATGTAGCCGCGCACCAGGTCCTCGCGGCCGACGAAGTCCTCGGCGGTGACGACCTCGACGACGGCCGGCGCCAGGTGCTCGCCGAGCTTGCCCAGGTCGACCTCGCGGTCGCCGGGCACGCCCACCGCGACGATCTCGCCGTCCACCTTGACCAGGAGGTTCTTGAGCGTGGCGGAGGCCGGGACGCCCAGGTGCTCGGCCAGCGTCTCGATGGTCGGGGTGTCGGGGGTGTCCAGCTCCTCGATCTCCCCGACGCCGGCCGCGTCCACCGGGGCGACCTTCACGGTCACGGCCTCGGTGTTGGCCGCGTAGTCGCACTGCGGGCAGTCGACGAAGGTGTCCTCACCGGCCGCCGCGGGGGCCAGGAACTCCTCGGAGGCGGAGCCGCCCATCGCGCCGGAGACGGCCGAGACGATGCGGTAGTCGAGACCCAGGCGCGCGAAGATCTTCTGGTACGCCTCGCGGTGCAGCGCGTAGGACTGCGCCAGGCCCTCGTCGGTGGTGTCGAAGCTGTACGAGTCCTTCATCTGGAACTCGCGGCCGCGCAGCACACCGGAGCGGGGGCGCGCCTCGTCCCGGTACTTCGTCTGGATCTGGTACAGCATGACCGGCAGGTCCTTGTAGGACGTGCACTGGTCCTTGACCGTGAGGGTGAAGATCTCCTCGTGGGTGGGGCCGAGGAGGTAGTCGGCGCCCTTGCGGTCCTGCAGGCGGAAGAGCAGGTCGCCGTACTCCTCCCAGCGGCCACTCGCCTCGTACGGCTCCTTGGGGAGCAGCGCGGGCAGCAGGACCTCCTGGCCGCCGATGGCGTCCATCTCCTCGCGCACCACGCGCGAGACGTTCTCCAGCACCTTCTTGCCCAGCGGCAGCCAGGTCCAGATGCCGGCGGAGGTGCGGCGGACGTACCCGGCGCGGACGAGCAGCTTGTGGCTGGCGGTCTCGGCGTCGGCCGGGTCGTCGCGCAGCGTCTTGATCATCAATCGGGACATGCGCTGGACCTGGGCCATGGTGATTCTCCTGCGTAAGAACGGTGTCTGTGGCGAGGTTATCGGGCCGGGCATCGCGCACGGAAATGGATACCGCTCCCCCGGCCCTGGGGAACAGCGGCCGGCCACCCGCCGGACGCCCCAGCCGGCGTCCCGGGCCCGGCCCGTCAGCGGGCCAGCGGCAGCGGCGCGCCCATCACGGCGTACGGCGCGGGGGCGCTCGGGAAGAGCACCCGGCGGGCGAGGTCCTGGTAGCCGAGCGAGCGGTACAGCGCGCGGGCCGGGCTCTCGGTGTCGATCGCGGAGAGGATGCTGCGCGGGTAGGGCGCCTCGTCGGTGATGCGGGTGATCAGCGCCCGGCCGATGCCGCGCTTCTGGTACGCGGGGTGGACGTGCAGCTCGGTGATGACGAAGGAGTCGTCCAGCCAGAAGTCCAGGCCAGTGGCGCGCAGATACGGCTCGACGACGCTGGACCACCAGTGGGAGCGGTCGTTGGGCAGGCCGTACACGAAGCCGGCCAGCCGCCCCTCGGGCGTGGTGGCGCCCAGGGCGCGGGCCCCGGGGGTGGTGAGGTGGCGCAGCACGATGTGGCGCCGTACGCCGATCTCGTCGTCGGTCAGGCCGAAGGCGAGCGCCTGTACGGCCAGCGCTTCGTCCACGCGGGCAGCGAGGTCGAGCGGGCCGACCGCGACGTCATCCATGGTCGGGAGCGTACACAGCGCGGGCGGTGAACACGATCGGTCCGGCCAGTGGGGCCGGGAGAGGCCGCGGCGGCACGGCATCGGCCGGAACGTTACGGCGCCGTTGACCGGCGGCTCGCGTCAGAACAGTACGCTCATGAACGCGCCGACCTCTTCGAAGCCGACCCTGCGGTAGGCGGCCCGCGCCGCGGTGTTGAAGTCGTTCACGTACAGGCTCACGATGGGCGCGACGTCGGCGAGGGCGTAGCGCAGCACGGCCGCCATGCCGGTCTCGGAGAGTCCCTTGCCGCGGTACTCGGGCGCGACCCAGACGCCCTGGACCTGGCAGGCGCGCAGGGTGGCGGCGCCGATCTCGGCCTTGAAGACGACCCGGCCGTTCTCCACCCGGGCGAACGAGCGGCCCGCGCCGACCAGCTCGGCGACCCTGGCCTGGTAGAGCAGCCCGCCGTCGCCGGCCAGCGGCGAGATGCCGACCTCCTCGGTGAACATGGCCACGCACGCGGGCATGATCATGTCCATCTCGTCCTTGCGGATGCGCCGGACGTACGGGTCGGGGGGGATCTCCGCGGCGGGCCGCGTGGTGACCATCAGCGGCTGGTGGGCGCGGACCTCTCGGGCGGGCCCCCAGGCGGGCTCCAGCAGGGACCACAGCTCGGCGGTGGGGGCCGCGGGGCCGACGATGGAGGAGCAGCGGCGGCCCTGGCGGCGGGCACGCTCGGCGAAGGCGCGTACGGCATCAGGGGTGGCGCAGACGGGGACGAGATTGGCCCCGGCGTAGCAGAGGGATTCCAGCCGGCCGTTCTCGTACCAGCCCCACATCTCGCCGCCGAGTCGCCAGGGGTCGAGCCCGGCGACCTGGACCCGGGCGGCGACGAACGCGTTGGCGACCGGGTCGCGGTCCAGGACCGCGAGGGCGTCGTCGAGCTCCCCGGGCTCCAGGACCTTGGTGGTGGTCGTCAGCACGTGTCGGATTGCCTCACCGTGACGGGGCCGGGGGCCGTAAGAGAGCAGGTCCAGGCACTGTACCTCGCGTCCATGCGGCGCGCCCCCCGCCCATCTCGGAGAGAGGTGCGGGGGGCGCGTTGTCGCGGTTGTCCACAGGGGGCGCGAGGGGGTGGGGGCGGGGGCTAGGTTCGGGGGTAGTGCGGTGGAGGTGGGGGAGGGGCCTCGCACCGGGTGGCGGGGAGAGGGAGGGGCCCTGCCACGTAACGGACGAAGGTCAGCCCGCCACAGCCACCGAAGGCTCCCCCGACTCCACCCCGTCCTTCTCCATCTGCTCGGCGATCTTCATGGCTTCCTCGATGAGGGTCTCCACGATCTTCGACTCCGGCACGGTCTTGATGACCTCGCCCTTCACGAAGATCTGCCCCTTGCCGTTGCCCGAGGCCACACCCAGGTCCGCCTCGCGGGCCTCGCCCGGGCCGTTGACCACACAGCCCATCACCGCGACGCGGAGCGGCACCTCCATGCCGTCCAGCCCCGCCGTGACCTCCTCGGCCAGCTTGTACACATCCACCTGCGCCCGCCCGCACGACGGACACGACACGATCTCCAGGCGGCGCTGGCGCAGGTTCAGCGACTCCAGGATGGAGATACCGACCTTGATCTCCTCCGCCGGCGGCGCCGACAGCGAAACCCGGATGGTGTCGCCGATGCCCTCGCTCAGCAGCGCGCCGAAGGCGACCGCCGACTTGATGGTGCCCTGGAAGGCCGGGCCCGCCTCGGTCACGCCCAGGTGCAGCGGGTAGTCGCACTGCGCCGCCAGCTGCCGGTAGGCGTTGACCATCACCACCGGGTCGTTGTGCTTGACGGAGATCTTGATGTCCCGGAAACCGTGCTCCTCGAAGAGCGACGCCTCCCACAGGGCCGACTCCACCAGCGCCTCGGGCGTGGCCTTGCCGTACTTCTGCAGCAGCCGCCGGTCCAGCGAACCCGCGTTCACCCCGATCCGGATCGGCGTCCCCGCGTCATTGGCCGCCTTCGCGATCTCCTTGACCTTGTCGTCGAACTGCTTGATGTTGCCCGGATTCACCCGCACCGCCGCGCACCCCGCGTCGATCGCCGCGAAGACGTACTTGGGCTGGAAGTGAATATCCGCGATCACCGGGATCTGCGACTTCTTCGCGATCACCGGCAGCGCGTCCGCGTCGTCCTGCGTCGGGCACGCCACCCGCACGATCTGGCAGCCGGACGCCGTCAGCTCCGCGATCTGCTGCAGCGTCGACCCGATGTCCGCCGTACGCGTCGTCGTCATCGACTGCACCGACACCGGTGCGTCCCCGCCCACGGCCACCGGCCCGACGTGGATCTTGCGGCTGACGCGGCGGTCGGCGAGCTTGGTCGGTACGTCCGGCATTCCCAGCGCAATGGCAGTCATCTGACGAGCAACCCCAAGGTGTGATTCAGGACCCGAGATCGGCGGGCTCCGGGGCCGAGGTTACGTCACAGGGGTTGCCGGAGGCACATCGCACGGGTTTACACCGCCCGAAAGGACGGTTGCCGGACACCCGTACGCGGCCGTACGGGTGTCCGGCAGTCCGGAAGCGGTCCGCTAGCCCGTCAGCCGTACCGGGTTGACCACGTCCGCGACCAGCACCAGCAGCGTGAAGCAGATGAAGATGCCGGCGACGACGTAGGCGACGGGCATGAGCTTCGCCACGTCGAAGGGGCCGGGGTCGGGGCGCCGGAAGACCTTGGCGAAGGCGCGGCGCAGCGACTCCCACAGGGCGCCCGCGATGTGCCCGCCGTCCAGCGGCAGCAGCGGCAGCATGTTGAACAGGAAGAGGGAGAGGTTGAACCCCGCGACCAGGAAGAGCATGGTCGCCACCCGCTGCGAGGGCGGGATGTCCAGGGAGAAGACCTCGCCGCCGACGCGGGCCGCGCCGACCACGCCCATCGGGGAGTCCTGCTTGCGCTCGCCGCCGTTGAACGCGGCGTTCCACAGGTCGGGGACCTTGCCGGGCAGCGCGATCAGCGAGCCGACGCCCTGCTTGACCATGTTGCCCATGCGGTCGACGGACTGGCCGAGGTCCTGCCGGACGATGCCGCTGGCGGGCGTGAAGCCGAGGAAGCCGGCCGTGACGTACTGGCCGGCGACGTAGCCGCCGTGGCCATCGGTCCTGGCGACCTTGTTCTTGATCAGGTCGGCGTGCAGGACCTTCCGCGCGCCGTCCCGCTCCACGGTGATCGTCGCGGGTCCCGTGGTGTCGCGGATGGACCGCTGGAGGGTGTCCCAGTCGGGCACGGCGCGCCCGTCGAAGGCCACGATCCGGTCGCCGGCCCGCAGGCCCGCCGCCTTGGCCGGGGAGTCCTTGGCGTCGGACGGGCACTTGTCGGTCTTGGCGGAGGCCGCGATGACGCAGTCCGAGACCGAGCCGACCTGGGTGGTCTGGGTGTTGATGCCGAAGCCCATCAGGACGCTCATGAAGATCACGACCGCGAGGATCAGGTTCATGAACGGCCCGGCGAACATCACGATGACGCGCTTCCAGGGCTTACGGGTGTAGAACAGCCGCTTCTCGTCCCCCTCCTGCAGCTCCTCGAAGGCGGCCGAGCGGGCGTCCTCGATCATGCCGCGCCAGGGCGAGGTGGAGCGGGCCGAGAGCTTCCCGTCGTCGCCGGGCGGGAACATCCCGATCATGCGGATGTAGCCGCCGGCCGGGATGGCCTTGACGCCGTACTCGGTGTCGCCCTTCTTGCGGGAGAAGATCGTCGGACCGAAGCCGACCATGTACTGCGGCACGCGGATGCCGAACATCTTCGCCGTCGAGAGGTGCCCCAGCTCGTGCCAGGCGATCGAGAAGAGCAGGCCGACGACGAAGACGACGATGCCCAGGACGGTCATCCAGGTCGTCATGCGCGAGCCTCCGATGGTGTACGTGCCGCACGGGCGGCCAGTTCGCGGGCGCGGGCGCGCGCCCAGGTCTCCGCTTCCAGTACGTCCGAGAGGGTCAAAGACGTTCCCGGCGCGGGCGTGCCGTGCTCGGCGACGACTTCGGCGACCGTATCGACAATTCCTGTGAACGGCAGCCCGCCCTTCAAGAATGCGTCCACGCATTCCTCGTTGGCGGCGTTGAAGACGGCCGGTGCCGTGCCCCCGAGCGTGCCGACGTGGCAGGCGAGCGGTACGGAGGGGAAGGCGTCCTCGTCCAGCGGGAAGAACTCCCAGGTGTGGGCCTTGGTCCAGTCGATGCCCGGCGCCGCGTCCGGCACCCGGTCGGGCCAGCCCAGCCCCAGCGCGATCGGCATCCGCATGTCGGGCGGGCTGGCCTGGGCGAGGGTGGAGCCGTCGGTGAACTCCACCATGGAGTGGATGTAGGACTGCGGGTGGACCACGACCTCGATGCGCTCGAACGGCACGTCGTACAGCAGGTGTGCCTCGATGACCTCCAGGCCCTTGTTGACCAGGGTCGCGGAGTTGATCGTGATGACCGGGCCCATCGCCCAGGTGGGGTGCGCGAGCGCCTGCTCGGGCGTGACGGCGGCCAGCTCGGCCTTGCTGCGGCCGCGGAACGGGCCGCCGGAGGCGGTGACGACGAGCTTGCGCACCTCTTCGCGGCGGCCGCCCATCAGCCCCTGGAAGAGCGCGGAGTGCTCGGAGTCGACGGGGACGATCTGGCCGGGCTTCGCGAGCGCCTTGACCAGCGGGCCGCCCACGATCAGCGACTCCTTGTTGGCGAGCGCCAGGGAGGCGCCGCTCTCCAGGGCCGCGAGGGTGGGGGCGAGGCCGATGGAGCCGGTGATGCCGTTCAGTACGGTGTGGCACTTGGTGGCGGCGAGCTGGGTGGCCGCGTCGGGCCCGGCCAGGATCTCCGGCAGCGGCTCGCCCGTTCCGTACTGCGCCGACAGCGCCTCGCGCAGCGCGGGCACCACGTCCTCGCGGGCCACCGCGACCGTACCGACGCGCAGCTGCCGCGCCTGCTCGGCGAGGAGCGCGACCCGGCCGCCCGCCGCGGACAGGCCGGTGACGCGGAAGCGGTCCGGATTGCGCAGGACGAGATCGATCGCCTGGGTGCCGATGGAGCCGGTCGAACCGAGGATCACGATGTCGCGTGGCTCGCCGGGTGCGGCGGCCGGCGGGTCGAAACGCAGGTGCGGATGGGCGAGGGATTCCGTCATGGGCACCATTGTGGCCGGTCACGTCCGGAGTACGGACACCAGCTCGCAGGAGATCCGGCCGGACGGGGGCGCCGGGAGGCGCGACGGGTGGTGCGCGCGGGTGTCGGCCACGCCGTACGGGCCGGTCCCCTGCCTGCGGGGACCGGCCCGTCCCCCGTCCCGTCACCGGCGGCTCCGCCCGTCACCGGAGCCGCCGGTGCACGTTCCGTTCCTCAGCCCCGGATCCGGCGGTGCACGTTCTCCCTCCGCGCGGGCCCCGGCGTCGCGTCCGCGATCCACGGACCGTCGCCGCTGGGGTCGATGATGCCCTCCTCCAGCCAGGTGTACGTGCCGGTCAGCACCCCGGCCACGACCTTGCGGTCCAGCTCGTCGGTGTTGGTCCACAGCCGCGCGAACAGCTCCTCGACCCGGACCCTGGCCTGCCGGCAGAACACCTCGGCGAGCTGGTGCGCCTCGCGGCCGTGCTCGCCGGTGGCCAGCAGGTGCTCGGCCCGTACGCACGCCGCGCTCATCGCGAAGAGCTCCGCGCCGATGTCCACGATCCGCCCGAGGAAGCCCTGCTTGGTCTCCATCCGGCCCTGCCAGCGCGACATCGCGTAGAACGTGCTGCGCGCGAGCTTGCGGGCGTTGCGTTCGACGTACCGCAGGTGTGTCGCCAGCTCGCCGAACTCCGCGTACGTGCCGGGCACCTGGCCGGGCCCGGCGACCAGCTTGGGCAGCCAGCGGGCGTAGAAGCCGCCCGCGCGCGCCGCCGCCTTCCCCTTGTCCCCGAGCGATTTGTCGGGGTCGATGAGGTCGCCGGCGACCGAGAGGTGGGCGTCCACCGCCTCGCGGGCGATGAGCAGGTGCATGATCTCCGTCGAGCCCTCGAAGATCCGGTTGATGCGCATGTCGCGCAGTACCTGCTCGGCCGGTACGGCCCGCTCGCCGCGTGCCGCGAGCGACTCCGCGGTCTCGAAGCCGCGGCCGCCGCGGATCTGTACCAGCTCGTCGGCCATCAGCCAGCCCATCTCGGAGCCGTACAGCTTGGCGAGCGCCGCTTCGATGCGGATGTCGTTGCGGTCCTCGTCGGCCATCTGCGAGGAGAGGTCGACGACGGCCTCCAGCGCGAAGGTGGTGGCCGCGATGAAGGAGATCTTGCCGCCCACCGCCTCGTGCTGGGCGACCGGCTTGCCCCACTGCTCGCGCGCCGCCGACCACTCGCGGGCGATCTTCAGGCACCACTTGCCGACGCCGACGCACATCGCGGGCAGCGACAGCCGTCCGGTGTTGAGCGTGGTCAGCGCGATCTTCAGGCCGGCGCCCTCGGGGCCGATGCGGTTCGCGGCCGGCACCCGCACCCGGTGGAAGCGGGTGACGCCGTTCTCCAGGCCGCGCAGCCCCATGAAGGCGTTGCGGTTCTCCACCGTGATGCCGTCCGAGCCCGCCTCGACGACGAAGGCGGTGATGCCGCCCCTGTGCCCCTCGGACTTCGGGACGCGGGCCATCACCACGAGCAGGTCGGCGACGACCCCGTTGGTCGTCCACAGCTTGACGCCGTCCAGTACGTACTCGTCCCCGTCCGGTACGGCCATGGTGGCCAGCCGGGCCGGGTCCGAACCTACGTCCGGTTCGGTCAGCAGGAACGCGGAGATGTCCGTACGGGCCAGCCGCGGCAGGAACTGGTCCTTCTGCTCCTGCGTGCCGAAGAGCTTCAGCGGCTGCGGTACGCCGATCGACTGATGCGCGGAGAGCAGCGCGCCGACCGCCGGGCTGACGGAACCGACCAGTGCCAGCGCCTTGTTGTAGTACACCTGGGTGAGGCCCAGGCCGCCGTACTTGGTGTCGATCTTCATGCCGAGCGCGCCGATCTCCTTGAGACCGGCGATGGTCTCGTCGGGGATCCGCGCCTCGCGCTCGATGCGCGCACCGTCGATCTTCGTCTCGCAGAAGTCGCGGAGCTTGGCGAGGAATTCCTCGCCGCGCTGGACCGCGTCCGGGGCAGGGGTGGGGTGCGGGTGTATGAGGTCGAGCCGAAAGCGCCCCAGGAACAGTTCCTTGGCGAAGCTGGGCTTACGCCAGTCCTGTTCACGGGCCGCCTCGGCGACCTGCCGGGCCTCGCGCTCGGAGACGTTGCGGGTGGATGGAGCGGTCATGAGGAGGGTCACCTCACCGCGGAGTCGGGTCATCCGTACCGGTCCGCCGGGTTGGCTACCGGTCAGTTCGCCTGCCCGGGTTGGCTACCGGTCAGTGCTACTTGTGAGTCTCTACCCGATCCGCAGGACTTGCACCAGCCTTGGCGCAGGTTCGGCCGCCCGGCCGTACCTCACTTCGCCGGATCGATCAGCCCCCGCTGGTACGCCTTCACGAGGCGGCGCGGCACGGTGTACTGGCTGCCGTCGATGGTGATCGGCACCAGGTCGGGCTGCGCGGCCTTCCAGTTGGAGCGGCGATGACGGGTGTTGGAGCGGGACATCTTCCGCTTGGGGACGGCCATGGGAATCCTCCTGTCGGCAGGGCTCGGTACGGTCGCCAGCCTACCTGAAAATGATTCCCATATGCATCACGGCTGCTGTGCATCACGGGCCGTGCCGAGCGCCCGTGGGCGGCCAGGGCGTCCGTCCGGACACGCCGGAGGGCCGGGGCGCACCCGATATGCGCCCCGGCCCCTGCTGTCCGGTTGCCGGCCGTCCGTGCGGCCGGTGCGTCAGAGTTCCAGCCCGGTCATCACCATCACTCGCTCGTAGGTGTAGTCGTCCATCGCGTAGCGAACGCCCTCGCGGCCCACACCGGACTGCTTGGCGCCGCCGTACGGCATCTGGTCGGCGCGGTACGACGGCACGTCGCCGATGATCACGCCGCCCACCTCCAGCACCTTGTGGGCGCGGAAGGCGGTCTGCAGGTCGTGCGTGAACACGCCTGCCTGGAGGCCGTACTTGGAGCTGTTGACGGCGGCGAAGGCCGCGGCCTCGCCGTCCACCTTCTGCACCGACAGGACCGGCCCGAAGACCTCTTCGCAGGCGAGGGTGGTGCCCTCGGGGAGGTCGGCCAGCACGGTCGGCGCGTACGTGGCACCCTCGCGCTTGCCGCCGGCGAGCAGCTGGGCGCCGGCCTGCACGGCCTCGTCGACCCAGGACTCCACGCGCTGCGCGGCGGCCTCGCTGACCAGCGGGCCGACCTCGGTGGCGGGGTCCGTCGGGTCGCCGGTGACCTGCGCCTCGACGGCCGCGACGATCTTCGGCAGCAGCCGGTCGTACACGGCCGCGTCGGCGATCACGCGCTGCACGGAGATGCAGGACTGGCCGCCCTGGTAGTTGGAGAAGGTGGCGATGCGCTGCGCCGCCCAGTCCAGGTCCGCGTCGGAGGCGTAGTCGGCGAGGACGACGGCCGCGCCGTTGCCGCCCAGCTCCAGGGTGCAGTGCTTGCGCGGCACCGAGTCCATGATCGCGTAACCGACCGTCTCGGAACCGGTGAAGGAGATCACCGGCAGCCGCTCGTCCTGGACCAGCGCGGGCATCCGGTCGTTCGGCACCGGGAGGATGCTCCAGGAGCCGGCCGGCAGGTCGGTCTCGGCCAGCAGCTCGCCGAGGATCAGGCCGGAGAGCGGGGTGGCCGGGGCGGGCTTGAGGATGATCGGGACGCCGGCCGCGATCGCCGGGGCGACCTTGTGGGCGCTCAGGTTGAGCGGGAAGTTGAACGGCGCGATGCCGAGCACGGTGCCCTTGGGCACGCGGCGGATCAGCGCGAGACGGCCGGTGCCGCCGCCGTCGGTGTCCAGGCGCATGGCCTCGCCGGCGTTGAAGCGGCGGGCCTCCTCGGCGGCGAAGCGGAAGACCGACACGGCGCGGCCGACCTCGCCGCGCGCCCACTTGATCGGCTTGCCGTTCTCCGCGGAGATCAGCTGCGCGATCTCCTCCGTACGCTCCACCAGGCGCTTGGTGACGTGGTCCAGCGCGGCGGCGCGCACGTGGGCGGGGGTGGCGGCGAACTCGGCCTGGACCGCGACGGACGCGGCCACGGCCTCCTCGACCTGCTCCTCGGTGGGCACGCTCACGGTGCCGACGGTGCGGCCGTCCCAGGGCGAGGTGACCTCGAAGGTCTCCGTGCCGGTGGCGGCTCGGCCGGCGAGCCAGAAAGCCGTGGTGGCTGCGTCATTACGGTTCGGCACAGTGGATACCGGCCCTTCTCGGTGGCGTGGTGCGTGGCGTGCCGGCCGGTACGCGCGGCTGCTGCCTGCCGCTCCCGACCTCGGTCGCCCTTCCGGACGGGGTCCACGGTAGGGCGGCACTCCCGGACCGGTGTTTGTCCGGGACGTACTACTACGGGAGCGCGATCCGCCGGTTTGGCGAGTGCGGGGTCGGTTTCCCGCCGTCCGCGCGCTCTCCGCCGCGCCTCCGGCGGCTCAGGCGCGGGCTCTCAGGCGTCCGGGGACAGTGTCGTGGCCTTCAGGGCCAGCCACAGTTCCATCCGTACGTCCGGGTCGTCCAGCGAGCGGCCGAGGATCTCCTCGACGCGGCGCATCCGGTAGCGCAGCGTGTGCCGGTGCACCCCGAGGTCGGCGGCGGCCGCGTCCCACTGGCCGTGCCGGGACAGCCAGGCCCGCAGTGAGGCGACGAGGTCGCCGCGGCCGGTCGCGTCGTGGTCGTGCAGCGCCCGCAGCATGCCGTCGGCGAAGGCGCGTACCGCGTCGTCGGCGAGCAGCGGCAGTACGGAGCCGGCCGCCACGTCCTCGTGCTCGACCAGGACCCGCGCCCGCCGCCTGGCCACCGACAGCGCCTGCTCGGCCTGGCGGTACGCGGTCGCCGCCGCGGCCGGCCCGGACGGCGCGGAGAGGCCCACGGCCAGGCCCGGCGTGCCGCGTACCGTGTCGCCGCCGGCCGCGCCCTTGCGCTTGCCCGCGCCGTTCCCGGACCGGGCCTCCAGCGCGGCGGCGTGGTCGGCGCACGCCTCGATGGCGGCGCCGCCGTCCGTCGCGAGCACGGTCAGCCGGGTGCCGTCCGGGACCGCGAGCACCGCCTCGCCGCCGCGCGCCGCCGCAGACTCCATCGCGTCGGCCAGCGCGTCCAGCGCGGCCGGGGTTCCGTCGGCGGACCGGTCCTCGCCGTTCCCGTTCCCGTTCGCGTTCCCGTTCACCGGCTCGGCCACCAGTACCCGGAACGGCGCGTCCAGCAGCCCGCCGTACAGCCTCCCGGCCACAGCCCGCGCGTGGTCCGGCTCGCCGGCCAGCAGCATCCGCAGCACCGCGGCGCCGAGCCGCTGCTCGGCGTCCTGCAGCGCGCGGGACCGTTCGGTGGTCAGGGTCAGCAGGGCGACGGCGGAGTGCACGGCGTACCGCTCGGCTGTGCCCAGCGGGGCGCCCGTGCCGACCGCGAGGACGCCGCGCGCCCGGCGCCCGGTGCCCAGCGACTGCAGCTCCACCCGGTCGTCGCCCTCGGTGTCCGCCACCACCGAACTCGCGGGGGCCGGCCGCTCCCGCAGCCGCGCGATGTCGGCGGTGAGGCGGGCGGCGCGGCGGGCCGCCCAGTCGGGGGCCGCGGCGACGACCGTGCCGGAGGCGTCGTACAACGCGGCCCAGCCCTTGAGGTGCGCGGCGAGCCGGGCGAGCAGCTCCGCCGGGCCCTCGGCGCTCAGCGCCGCCCGCGTCAGCTCCCGCTGCGCCTCGAAGCCCTCGGTCACCGCCCGGTACTGATCGGCCGCCACGGCCGCCGAGACGGCCTTGCTGATCGCCACGAACGGCGTCCGGCGCGGCACCGCCAGCAGCGGGAAGTCCGCCTCGCGGGCCGCGGTGAGCAGCGCCTCGGGCACGTCGTCGTAATTCACCCCGACCGCGAAGCCCAGGCCGACCACCCCGGCCCCGGCGACGCGGTGTACGTAGCGCCGCGCGACCTCCGGGTCCTCCGCGTCCAGCTTGAGCGCGGTGATCAGCAGCAGCTCGCCGCCCTCCATGTACGGGACGGGGTCGATCAGCTCGCTCACGTGCGCCCAGCGCACCGGTGTGTCCAGCCGGTCCTCGCCCGCGAGCACGGTCAGCTTGAGCGCGGAGTGGTGGGCGAGGGAGGCGAGGGTGTGAGGCATGGGACCTTCGTTGCGCGTGAGGCGTGTGGCGGGGGTTTTCTCCGTCCCGTACGAACGGCCACCCCCGATTCTGCCTCAGCGGAGGAATCAAGGCGGCCACTTCGGGGGCCACGAGGGCCGTACGGAGCCGCGAGGGCCGCCGTACGGGACGGGTCCCGGCGCGGAGCCGCACCCGACAGCGCACGCCCCTCCGCCGCGCGCCGCCCCACGGCTCCCCGCCGCCCCACGGCATTCCGCCCCCGCGCGTCACCCCCGCAGATCCACCAGCACCGGTGGTGCCGACTCCCCCGTCACGGACGTCACCGACAGCACCGCGTGCCCGGCCGGTACGGCGTTGGCCAGGTCCGACGCCGACCACCGCTCCCGCTCCACGGTCCGCACCGTCACCGCCTTCGCCGTCACGTCCTTCCCCGTCACCAGCCGCCTGATCGAGTGCATCAGCTTGGTGAACGGCTCATCGGACACGATCTGCCGGTCGGTGACGTCCCGCGTCTCCACCCACGCCTTGCCCCACACCTCGGCGAAGCGCGCGCCGTCCCACGTCGTCACGCCCGCAAACGCCATCCGGCAGCCGACCGTCCCCAGCAGCGCGCCACGCAGCGCCTCGGGCACGTCGTCCAGCGCCCGCAGCGTCAGCACGACCCCCGCGTTCGCGGACCGCAGCCGTTGCAGCCCCCGCAGCGCCTCCTGCGTCACGACATGCGAGGCGTCGTCGAGCACCAGGCACGCGAACACCGACCGGTCGGAGCGCGCCACCGCGCACTCCGTGAACTGCGCCAGCACGAGTCGCGCGAGAATCCGCGACGCGTCGGCGTGCCCGCGCTCGGGCAGTTCGATCCGCACCCGCAGCGGGCGGTCCAGCGCCCGCAGCGACACCTGCCGCGACTGCCCCGAGGGGTCGAAGAAGCCGGCGAACGCGGGCCGGTCCAGCAACGCGATCCGGTCCGCGAGCAGCGCGCCCACGTCCCCGGCACGCGCCGCCTGCCGCTCCCGCGCGTCCAGCTCGCGCAGCGCACCGTTCTCCCCCGCCGCATCCAGCGCGCCCCGCAGCGCGGCCATCGCCTCCGGCGACCCGTCCAGCAACTCCCGCAGTTCCGCCACCCCGGGAAACCGCCCGTACGCCACCCGGAACGGCCCCAGCAACTGCCCCAGCACCGTCCCCGCCCGCCGACTCTCCCCACCCGGCGCCCCCGCCACCACATCCCCCACCAACGCCTCCGCCAACACGGCAGCGGCCTCATCGGGGTCGGTGGTACCGCCGTAGAGGTCGAGGTCACAGGGGGATTCGCGGTGCCCGACGCGGACGACGGCATCGAACGCGTCGTCCCCCGCCGGCCCGGTTCCGGCCGCCCCGACCGAGACCACCGCGGCCCGGCCGGCGAGCGCCTGCAGGCACATCGTCTCCAGGACGGGGCGCACCAGGCGGTTCGTCTTGCCCGCACCGGGCGGTCCGACCGCCAGCAGCGAGGTCCCGAGCACGGCCGGGTCGAGCGCGTACCCGACGCCGCGCCGCTCGTAGGGGTTGCGGACGTCGTCGGAGGCGGTGCCGATGCGTACCTGGCCGGTGAGCAGATCGTGCCGGGCGGTCCGCACCGGCAGGTCGCGGGCGCCGGAGGGGTGGCCGCAGGCGCCGGAGCCGTGCTGCTGGACGTTGTCGACGAACGCGGGGAAGCGGCTGGTCTGCACCCGTACGGACTCCCAGGCCCGGGTGATCCGCGCATGATCGACATCATTCATCAGCCCGGCCCGCGCCTCCCGGGCCAACCGCTCCGCAGCGTCCCCCGCCCCCGCGGCCCGCAACTCGGCCCATTCGGCGTGGTCGACCTGGAGGACGGGCGCGGCGGAGGCGGACCCGTCCGCGTCGTCGGCCCTACGGCGTTGACCCGCGGGGGTATAGCGGCGCCACACCTCGGCCCAGCACCCGAAGGGGCTGAAGAGCGCCAGCAGCAGCGCGAGGTCGATGAGGGAGTAGCTCGTGGAGTAGTAGAAGTACGACGCCGCGTCGCCCGAGACGGGGGTCAGATTCTCCAGCTGGAGCATGAGGAGCGACGCATCGCGCGACTCGTCGGTGCACCACTGCCAGAGGAACCAGACGACGGCCAGGGTCAGCACGGCACGCAGGATCAGCGCGCCACCGGGCAGGGCAGCGGGGGCCTTCGGGGCCAGCCAGCCGGGCAGCCTTTTCCACACCCGGCGGCCCGCGGGGGCGAGCAGCCGCCGGAAGAGGGCGGGCCACCGCCCGACCCGTCCGAAGACGACGACGATCACGCCGAGGATGAGCGCCATGTAGACGAACGAGGAGATGACGCCCGTATTACCCGTCTTCCAGGAATCGGGCAGCATCACTTCCAGGGGCCACTTCCAGTACGGCCCGAGATAGCCGTTCATCAGCAGCGACCACAGCAGCCAGGCGCACAGGAACGAGATGACGGCTCCGGCGATCAGCTGCGGCACCGCGATCTCGTGCGGCTCCTCCTTCGGCCGGGGCCGGTGTTCGAAGGACCAGATGCCCGGGCCCGCCAGGACGCGTGGGGCGCGGAGCCAGGTCATGAAGGGGGATTCCGGCGCGCCGGGCGCACCGCCGGGCACCGGTCCCGCACCAGGTGGCGCCTTCGGCATCGGCGGCACAGCCGCCGGAGCGGGCGGGGGCGCCGGATGCGGGATTCCGGGCGAGTGGGTGTTGCGTGCGTCGTGCGTGCCCTCGGTGTCCATCCGGTGTCCCTGTTCCCCCTAGTCAGCGGCGGCGGTGCGGCGAACGGCGATCGGTGTGCCGCGGATCAATCTACTGGCCGGACGCCGTCGTCATACCCGTCCCGCGCTATGTCCGGTGCGGACAACGCGGGGCGCGCACTTCTCCCGAACGGTGCATGCCGCTCCCGCCCCGCCGCCCCTAGCCTGCGAGGACAACCCCTCAGTACGTCCAGTACGCGCGGTACGTCCCGTAGTACGTCACCTCTGTGCGTCCTCGTTGCTTCCAGGAGACTCCCATGTCCGAACTGACCGGAGGCCCCGCCCTCCCCCAGGAGCGCCGCGTCGTCACCGCGATCCCCGGCCCCAAGTCCCAGGCGCTGTGGGAGCGCAAGCAGGCCACCGTGGCGGCCGGTGTCGGCGCGGTCCTGCCCGTCTTCATCAAGCGCGCCGGCGGTGGCGTCCTGGAGGACGTGGACGGCAACTCCCTCATCGACTTCGGCTCCGGCATCGCCGTGACCTCGGTCGGCAGCAGCGCCGAGGCCGTCGTGCGCCGCGCGACCGCGCAGCTCGCGGACTTCACCCACACCTGTGCCATGGTCACGCCGTACGAGCCCTACATCGAGGTCTGTGAGGCGCTCGCCGAGCTGACCCCGGGCGACCACGAGAAGAAGTCGGCGCTGTTCAACTCCGGCGCCGAGGCCGTGGAGAACGCCGTCAAGATCGCGCGTGCGTACACCAAGCGGCAGGCCGTGGTCGTGTTCGACCACGGTTACCACGGCCGTACGAACCTGACGATGGCGCTGACGGCGAAGAACATGCCGTACAAGCACGGCTTCGGGCCGTTCGCGCCCGAGGTGTACCGCGTGCCGCTGGCGTACCCCTACCGCTGGCTGACCGGCCCGGAGAACTGTGCGCAGGAGGCCGCCGACCAGGCCATCTCGCAGATCACCAAGCAGATCGGCGCCGAGAACGTCGCCGCGATCATCATCGAGCCCGTGCTCGGCGAGGGCGGCTTCATCGAGCCGGCGAAGGGCTTCCTGCCCGCCATCGCGAACTTCGCGAAGGAGAACGGGATCGTCTTCGTCGCGGACGAGATCCAGTCCGGCTTCTGCCGGACCGGTCAGTGGTTCGCGTGCGAGGACGAGGGCATCGTCCCGGACCTGATCACGACCGCGAAGGGCATCGCCGGCGGTCTGCCGCTGGCGGCCGTGACCGGGCGCGCGGAGATGATGGACGCCGCGCACGCGGGTGGCCTGGGCGGTACGTACGGCGGTAACCCGGTGGCCTGCGCCGCCGCGGTCGGTGCCATCGAGACCATGCGCGAGCAGGACCTCAACGGCAAGGCCAAGCGCATCGAAGAGGTCATGAAGGCCCGGCTGACCACCATGGCCGAGAAGTACGACATCATCGGCGAGGTCCGCGGCCGCGGCGCGATGATCGCGATCGAGCTGGTGCAGTCCGGCTCGAAGGACCCGAACCCGGAGGCGACCTCGGCGCTGGCCAAGGCGTGCCACCAGGAGGGCCTGCTCATCCTGACCACCGGCACGTACGGCAACGTCGTGCGCTTCCTGCCGCCGCTGGTCATCGGCGAGGACCTGCTGAACGAGGGTCTGGACATCCTGGAGAACGCCTTCGCCGCGCTCTAGAGCGAAGGAAGGCGTTCCTTCCCACGCGAGCCGCTGAGTGCCCGTACGGACATCCGTACGGGCACTCAGCGCTTGCCGGACGCGGAATCCGGGCTACCGGCCCGAAGTGGCGAGACGGCGTGAAGAAGATGTGCGGGGGCCATGGCGGGTGGGTGATCCGCCTGTCGGAGGGCCGCCGCTCTGCCGTACGGTTTCTGCAGATGAGAGAAACACCTCGCTCGCAGGGGACTGCGAGCGATGCCCGGTCGGCGCTTCCCCGGCTTCGACCTGGCTGTGCCCTCGCGCACACCACCGGAGCCTCCGGCTCCGGGAATCCTCACCGATCGGATGGACGCGCGCCCCAGACCCCCCGGGGCGCGCGGTTCGCCGGTCAGCACGGCCGTCCCGGAACCACCCCCCCTGTTCCGGGGCGGCCGGCCTCTCTTCACGCGCTCGCGTGCACACTGACCGCGACGCTCGCGCTCTTCGCGCTCCTCACCTGGCAGGTCGCGGCACACGGGCCGCTGCTGCGGCTGGACGCCCGGCTGGATCACGTACTCCTGGACCGCGCCCTCCCGGCGCCGCTCGCCGAACTCCTCGCCGACCTGGGCAACATGGCGGTGGCCCTGCCCGTACTGCTGGCCGCCGCCGCGTACGCCGCGTGGCGCGCCCGCGCCGCGGGACTCCCCCACTGGTGGCTGCCGCCGCTCGCCGCCGCCGTCGCAATGGCCGCGGTGCCGGCGCTCGTCGGGCCGCTGCAGGCCGCGCT
>NZ_JBEPFC010000118.1:0-23674 GCF_040301705.1 Streptomyces sp. NPDC000151
GCGGAGGCGGTGAGGGCCGGGAGGCCGGCCGCGGGGAGCGCGGCGGCCATGGCGGCCAGGACGGAGCGGCGTGCGGGCATGGCGACTCTCCTGCTTCAGGAACTGTTTCAGGAACTGAACGGTGGGGTTTCCTGGGAGCGCTCTCTTGCCCGTCGAATGTTCATTGTGTGAGGACACACCGTCAAGAGGTACGGACCAACTCGCCCGCGCCCCGGGCAGGTTGACGACGCGACGGAGCCGGCCGCTGTGGGGGCGGCCGGCTCCGTCTGCGCGAGCGGTGCGGTGTTACTCCTTGCCCACTTCCCTGTTCACGGCGGCGGGCGAGTCGTAGTCGTTCTCGGGCAGCTTCTTCAGCGCGCCCATGATGTCCTTGCTCGCGCCGTGCTGCTCCGCCTGCTTGACGATTTCTTCCTTGGAGGCCGGGTAGCTGACGCCGCCCAGACACTTCTGCATTTCGATGGGGTTCACGTTGTTCTCCATGCGCTGGGGGTACCCCGGCGGCCCGGTTGTCACGGCGTGGGGATGCCGTAATCGCCCCGATGGAGCAAGAAATTCAGGCCGCCGTATAAGTGATGACGAGGACATCGCGGCGGGCGGGCCGGCCGGCGTCCACCGGCCGAATGGGGGAGACCTCGTGCAGGGTGCTGCGGTCGTCGGAGAGCAGCAGGGCCGCCGGCTCCCGCAGCGTCGCCGACAGCACTTCGCGGCCGTCGGTCGCGTACACCGTGCTCTGCCCGCCGGTGGCGTTCTCCCGGCCGATGAGCAGCGAGGTCACCAGCGTCACGCCGTCCCGGTGGCGGCCCTCGGGAGTGGGCGCTCCCTCGCCGTCGGCGGCGGCCGTCACCCGGAAGGGATGCACTTTGACCCGCCACCGCTCCGGCCTCGCCAGCGCGTCCGCCGCCTTTCCCAGAAATTCCAGCAGGGAATGCAGGACGGGGTCGGCGAGGAATGCGTGGGTCAGCGGGTCGAAATGGCGGTCCTGTGTTTCGTAGAGGTGATTGGTGCCGGTCGGCTGCAGGAAAGGGGTGTGGGGTTGCAGCGTGCGTTCGCCGGTTTCCCGGTCGATGAGGAAGTGCCCGTACCGGCGCAGTCTGCGGGTGCCGCGGGACGCCGCGTACGGGTCGGGTGACAGGTCCTCCCAGTGCGCGGCGAACCGCGCCCAGCCGCCGGCCCCGCCCGGCAGCGCGGCCCGCACGGCGGCCGGGGGCATGAGATGGGCGCCGGTGGCGGCCAGTGCCGTACGGGTGGCTTCGATGCCGGGGCCCGCGCCCGCAGGCCCGGCGGCACCGTCGGCCGTTCCGGTGCTGTCGGTGATGTGGTCCATGCGGTCCATGCGGTCCATGCGGTCCATGCGGTCCATGCGGCCATGATGTGCGGCCCGTCCGGCGGCTGCACGTCGGCGGCCGGAGGGGCGGCCGGGGGGACCGTCGTGCGGACGGACCAGGCGCTCAGTGGCGCCGGTGCAGCCGGTGCAGCTGTACCTCGCTCAGCCGGCCGTCGGCCGCCGTCGCCGTGAGGTACGTGCAGTACGGCTGGCGGCGGCGGTCCGTCGGGGAGCCGGGGTTGAGCAGCCGCAGACCACCGGGAGCGGTGGTGTCCCAGGGGATGTGGCTGTGCCCGAAGACCAGCACGTCGAGGTCGGGGTAGCGCTCGGCGCACCGGCGCTCGCGGCCCTGCGCCGCGCCGGTCTCGTGCACGACGCCGAAGCGCAGCCCGCCCAGCTCGGCGCGCGCCACCTCCGGCAGCCGGGCCCGCAGCTCCGGCCCGTCGTTGTTGCCGTACACGCCGATGAGCCGGCGGGACCGGGCCTCCAGCAGGTCCAGCGTGGCCGCGTCCACCCAGTCGCCCGCGTGCAGCACGGCGTCGGCGCGCTCGATCTCCCCGAGGAGCGGGTCCGGCAGGACCTTGGCGCGCTTGGGCAGATGGGTGTCGGCGGTCAGCAGCAGACGCACCGGGCGGCCTCCTGGACGTACGGACTGCGTACGGCCCGCGCAGGGACGGCGTACGGGCTCGTCACGGTACAGGTGGACCCCCGACCGGGGCGGTCGCATAGGCTCACCGGGCGATGAAGAACACTCAGGTGCCGCCGGCGGCCAAGGCGGACAGGTCCACCGTGCGGCGGCACAACCTCAGCCTGGTGCTGCGGGTGGTGCACGACGAGGGCGAGGTCACCCGCGCCGCGGTGGCCGCGCGCGTCGGGCTGACCAGGGCGGCGGTGTCCTCGCTGGTCGAACAGCTGATGGCGGGCGGGTTCCTGGTCGAGTCGGGCAAGACGTTCAGCGGCCAGGCGGGCCGTCCCGGCACCGTGCTGAAGGTGGCGGGCATCGGGCCCGCGGGCCTCGGCGTCGAGATCAACATCGACTACGTCTCGGTGTGCGTCGTGGACCTCGCGGGCACCGACCGGGTACGGCTGACCACCCACGTCGACAACCGGGGCGCGTCCCCCGAGGACGTGCTGGAGCGGGCTGCCCGGATCGCGGCCCGCACGCTGGAGTCGGCCGGCGAGCAGGAGCTGCGCCCGGCGGGGGTGCGGCTCGCGGTGCCGGGCCTGCTCTCCGGCGGCACCGTCCGCCAGGCCCCGAACCTGGGCTGGAACGGCGTGGCGGTGGAGGAGATGTTCGGCCGGGCGCTGTCCCGGCTGCGGCCCGCCGGCCGCCCGCTGCCGGTCGGCTCGGACAACGAGGCGAACAGCGCCGCCCTCGCCGAGCTGTGGTTCGGCGGCCTGGACCGGGTGCGCAGCTTCCTGTACCTGACGGGGGAGACCGGCGTCGGCGGCGCGCTGGTGCTCGACGGTGAACTGCTGCGCGGGGCGCACGGCTTCGCGGGCGAGATCGGGCACGTGGTGGTCGACCCCGAAGGGCCCGAGTGCCGCTGCGGCGCGCGCGGCTGCCTGGAGCAGTACGCGGGCCAGGCCGCCCTGCTGCGCAACGCCGGGCTGGAGCCGGGGCAGGGCGGCGCTCCGGCCGTGACGGAGCTGGAGCGGCGGGCCCGGCAGGGCGAGCCGCGCGCGCTGGCGGCGATCGAGGAGGCCGGGCGGCGGCTCGGGCTGGTGCTCTCCGGCGCGGTGAACCTCTTCGACCCGGACGCCGTGGTGCTGGGCGGCAGTTACCGGCTGCTGATGCCGTGGCTGGCGCCCGCCACCCACGCGGAGCTGGCCCGGCGGGTGGTGTCGGGCCTGTGGAGCGCGGACGGCGGGCGACTGCGCGCCTCGTCCTCCTCGGGCGACGCCGCGCGGGGCGCCGCCGCCCAGGTCGTACGGGAGGTACTGGCCGATCCGGTGGCGTACGCGGAGGGGCAGCCGCAGGGCTGAGCGACTGCCCCGGCCGCTCGGCCCTGCGGCTGCCCCGGCCGGTCAGCGGACCGCGAGCAGGTGCTCCATCGCGAGCTGGTCGAGGCGCTCGAAGGCCATCGAGCGCTCCGCGGCGGCGTTCACATCGAACTCCTCGTACGCGGCGCGGTCGGCCCGCAGCGCGGCGAGGCCGTCGGCGGCGGTGGGCTGCGCGAGCTCGTCCAGCCGTGAGTCGCGCAGCGCCTGCTGCACCTCGGGGTCGGCGCGGAAGGCGGCGGCCCGCTCGCGCAGGATCAGGTAGTTGCGCATGCAGTTCTTCGCCGACTCCCAGACGCCGTCGTATCCGTCGGTGCGCACCGGCTTGAAGTCGAAGTGGCGGGGCCCCGCGTACCCGGCGGTCTCCAGCAGGTCCACGAGCCAGAACGCCTGGCGCAGGTCGCCCGCGCCGAAGCGCAGGTCCTGGTCGTACTTGATGCCGTTCTGGCCGTTGAGGTCGAGGTGGAAGAGCTTGCCCGCCCACAGGGCCTGCGCGATGCCGTGCGGGAAGTTCAGGCCGGCCATCTGCTCGTGGCCGACCTCCGGGTTCACGCCGAACAGCTCGGGGCGCTCCAGCCGCTCGATGAAGGCCAGCGCGTGGCCGACGGTGGGCAGCAGGATGTCGCCGCGCGGCTCGTTCGGCTTCGGCTCGATGGCGAAGCGCAGCCCGTAACCCTGCTCGGTGACGTACTCCGCGAGCAGGTCGAAGGCTTCCTTCATGCGGTCCAGCGCGTGCCGGACGTCCTTGGCGCCGCCGGACTCCGCGCCCTCCCGGCCGCCCCACGCCACGTACGTCTCGGCGCCCAGCTCGGCCGCGAGGTCGATGTTGCGCATGGTCTTGCGCAGCGCGAAGCGGCGCACGTCGCGGTCGTTGGCGGTGAAGCCGCCGTCCTTGAAGACGGGCTGCGTGAACAGGTTCGTGGTCGCCATCGGCACCTTCATGCCGGTGGCGTCCAGCGCGGCGCGGAACCGCTTGAGGATCGCCTCGCGCTCGCCGTCCGTGGCCCCGAAGGGGATCAGGTCGTCGTCGTGGAAGGTGACGCCGTACGCGCCGAGCTCCGCCAGCCGCTCGACGGACTCCACCGGGTCCAGCGCGGGCCGGGTGGCGACGCCGAACGGGTCGATGCCGGTCCAGCCGACGGTCCACAGGCCGAACGTGAACCGGTCCTCGGGGGTGGGGGTGTAGCTCATGAGGGGCACCTCTCTTGCGTCGCACCTATTAGTAAAGCCAGAAAACAAATTAGTATGCGGCGCAGTCGCGGGGAAGACCCCACGGCGGACCGACCGGAAAAAGCGTCAGGCTCTCTAGGAGGAAACGTGCGCGGACAGCAGTGCGTGGTCATCGGGGTGGACAGCTCGACCCAGGCCACCAAGGCCGTCGTCGTCGAGGTCGAGACCGGCCGCATACAGGGGCAGGGGCGCGCCCCGCACACCGTCACCGGCAGCGACGGGGCCCGGGAGAGCGACCCGGAGGCGTGGTGGAGCGCGCTCGGCGAGGCCGTCGCCGCCGGGCTGAAGGAGTCGGGCGCCGAGCCGTCCGCCGTGGCCGGTATCGCCGTCGCGGGCCAGCAGCACGGCCTCGTCGTCCTGGACGCGGCCGGGCGGCCGCTGCGGCCCGCGCTGCTGTGGAACGACACCCGCTCGGCGCCGCAGGCCGCGGCCCTGACCGCCGCGCTCGGCGGCCCGGACGCCTGGCTCGCGCGTACCGGGTCGGAGCCGGTCGCCTCCATGACCGCCACCAAGTGGCAGTGGCTGCGGGAGCACGAGCCGGCCACCGCCGACGCCGCTGCCGCCGTCCGGCTGCCGCACGACTTCCTCACCGAACGGCTCGCCGGTACGGCCATGACCGACCCCGGCGACGCCTCGGGCACGCTCTGGTACGCCACCACGACCGGCGCCTACGACACCGCGCTCCTCGACCTCGTCGGCATGGACGCCGAGCTGCTGCCCGAGGTCGCGCCGACCGGCGCGGCGCGCGTGGGCACGCTGACCCCGGCGGCCGCCGAGACACTCGGGCTGCCCGCGGGTACCGCCGTCGCCGCGGGCACCGGCGACAACATGGCCGCCGCCGTCGGGCTCGGCCTCGGCGGCGCGGGGCTGCTCGACCACCCCGTGGTCAGCCTCGGCACCTCCGGCACCGTCTTCGCCGCCAGCCGTACCCGGCCCGCTGCCCCCGGCATCGCCGGGTTCGCCGCCGCCGACGGCACGTACCTGCCGCTCGGCTGCACCCTGAACTGCACGCTCGCCGTCGACAAGATCGCAGCGCTGCTCGGCCTGGACCGCGAGGATGCCGAGCCGGGCGGCGCGGCGGTGCTGCTGCCGTACCTCGACGGCGAACGCACCCCCGACCTGCCGCACGCCTCCGGGCTGCTCACCGGCGTCCGCCACGACACCACCCCGCGGCAACTGCTCGGCGCGGCCTACGAGGGCGCCGCCTTCACCGTGCTGCGGGCCCTGGACGAACTGCTGCGCGCCTGCGGCCTGGACCCCGCGGCACCGGAGGTGCGCGACCGCCCGCTGCGGCTGACCGGCGGCGGCGCACAGGGTCGGGTCTGGCGGGACACCGTACGGCGGCTCTCCGGCCGCCCGGTCGTCGTGCCGCACCACACCGAACTGGTCGCACTGGGCGCCGCCGCGCTGGCCGCGGCGGCGGCCACCGGCGCCGACCCCGTGGCAATCGCGGCCACTTGGGGCACGGGGGAGGGCGAACAGCTGCCGCCGCTGCCGCGCGATCAGGAGGCCTGGGACCGCATCGCGGATGTACTGGACCGGGCGGAACCGACGCTGCTGAGCTGAGCCGAAAGGGTTCGCGCCACGGGGCCGGACGGGGCGGGGGTGTGGGGTTTCGGCGGGACGCTTCCCCGGGGCGTCCCGCCGTACCCATCGGAGTGAGGTAGGGGCGGGCTATGAGGAGGCCGGGTACTCGGCCAGCAGCTCGGTAACCTCCGGCACGTCCTCGAAGTCGCGAAGCCTCTTGAGCACGACCCCGGTGCGTCCGTCGGTGCGGTCACTTGCCACGTCCGCCGACATCCGGATCATCCGGTCGGCGCAGGCGGCGGCCTCCTCCGGCTCGTTGGCGTCGGCCAGCGCCACGGCCAGCCAGGACAAGTACAGGGCCAGTTCCCGGGCGTGGGTCGCGTCGTACCGGCCCAGCACGTCCCTGAGCAGCGGCACCGTGCGCAGCGGCCGGTGCAGCTCGGTGTAGACCCGGGCCTCCATGATCTGCAGTTCCTCGGCGCTGACCCAGTACAGGCACCCGGGCTCCTCGGTGCCGGGCGTGTGCTCGGCCAGTGCCTCTCCGGCCTCGCCCAGCGCCTTCATCGCGGGCTGCGCCTGCTCCGCCTTGGTATGCGCCCAGGCCACCCGATCGAGGTACAGGGCCCGCGCCCGGGGCGGGGCGCCGGCGGCCTGGTCGGCCGCCGCACGAGCCATCGCCACCGCCTTCACGGGGTCCCTGACATTGGAAGTCTGGTAGGCCAGCGAGCCCAACAGGTGCCCGCCAGGGTCGAGTCACCAGCCTGGTGCGCCGCCGACAGCCCCAGCCGGTAGATCCGTTCGGCGTCCTCGTGCCGACCGGCGTCCGAGGCGATCCAGCCCGCGATCTGGGCGAGCTCCCCGATCGCCGACAGCAGCTGACGTCCGATCTCCTCGGTGAACGTGGATTCCCTGTAGAGAGTGACCGCCGACCGCAGTTCCCGGACCGCCCGGCCGATCAGGTCGCGGCCGTAGACCACGTCATCGGCCAGCCGCAGTCCGTGCACCCGGCCGTTCAGGTCGGCGACCGTGCTGGCCCCTAGCCGGCGCCCCTGTCGAACGTTGAGTGGCGCCAGCGGATCGCCCTCGGGCAGGAAGTCGTCGACGGTCGGTGTGGGAGCGGGCAGCTCGGTATGGCCTACCGTCGTCGCCCGCTCCAGCACTTCGACGTCCAGTCGGAAGACGGCTGCCAGGAACGGCAGTCACTGAGCTTTTTCCAACCTCAGGTTGAGGCGTGACGAAGGGCGGGGATGGTCTTCACGGTGGCGCTGACTCGGTTGGTGCTACAGCGGAGTTTCCGCAGGAGGCGCCAGCCCTTCAGGGCGGCCATGGCTTGCTCGCCGAGGCAGCGGATCCTGGCGTGGGTGCTGTTATGCCGACGTTGCCGCAGCTTGAGATGCAGGCTGCGGAAGGGCCCCCGGGATGATGCCGTCGCCGCCTTGATACGCCTTGTCCGCCCAGCACTTCACCTCCGCGTCGCGGGGGCGTAGTCGCCGGCAGTCCCCATGTCGTGGCGAGCGCCGGGAACGGTGGGTGAGGCCCACAGCAGCCGACCTGCCGCATAGGTGATTACCTGCCACGCCGAGCTGGGCTCGTCGGACATGGCGGCGCCGACCCGGCTGAGAGCTACCGTGGAGCTGCGCACCGACCGGTGACCGGTCGGCGCGGGCCCGGTCTACCGGTTCGCGGCTTCGCGAGAGGCGATCCGGTTCGTGTGACTGACCGCGCGGCCCACCGCGTTGCGCACCGCGAGGCCCGGCCGGGTGCGGGGCACCATGAGCCTGGAGAGCGGACCGACGCGTCGCTGCCGCGGGCCTACCTCACGGCGGAGCCGCGACTCGTAGGCGGCGAAGGCGCGGGCGTGATCACCGGGATGGGCGGCGAGTTCTTCTGCGAGGGCGTACGCGCCCGCCATCGCCATGCTGGACCCGTCACCCAGCAGGGCTGTCGCCGCCGCCGCGTCCCCGAGCAGGACGACCCGTCCGCGGGACCACGAGGGCATCCGGAGGGTGGTCAGGGGGTCGAAGAACGGAGCCGGGTGGTCGAGGAAGGCTGCCACGAGTTCCGGTGCCCGCCACCGCACGTCGGCGTAGGCGTCGGCCACGGTCTGCTTGTGAAGGTCGATGTTCTTGCGGTCGTGGGGCGCCGGCTGTGCGGCCCGGAAGGTGAAGATCGCGAGCGGGGTGGTCCGCGAGGGGTGGAGGACCAGCATCCGGTTCGGCGCGGTCAGCATCGTCATCTCGGTCGGGTCCTCGATGGCGTCGGGTTCCAGCGGGACGGTCGCGCCGTACAGGCCCAGGTCGCTCGCGAACTGCCGCTCGGGCCCGAATACCAGGCGCCGTACGGTGGAGTGCATCCCGTCGGTACCGACTACCAAGTCGAAGCGCCGTGGCGCGGACCGCCGGAAGGTGACGTCCACCCCGCCTTCATCCTGGTCGAGAGCGGTGACCGTGTCGTCGAACAAGAACTCGGCCTCGGCCTGCGCCGACCGGTGGAGCACCTCGGACAGGTCGGCTCGGGTCACCTCGACCGTCGGCGCCTTGTCCGAGGTGAGCGGGAGTTGCAGGATTCGCCTGCCGCCGGGGTCGAGCAGGGTCAGCGACCGATTGCGGGTGGCGAGCTCGCGGAGCTGCGGGAGGATGCCCATGCGCTCGGCGACCGGGATCGCGGGCCCCTTCACGACGATCGCGCTACCACCGGAGCGCAGCTGCCGGGCGTGTTCGACGACCGTCGGCCGGTATCCATTCCGGGAGAGCCAGTACGCGAGTGCGGGCCCTGCGATTCCGGCACCGACTATCAGCACCTCGGGCTTCTTCATGACGATGACCTCTCGGAATGTCGATGACCAGGTCCCCGGCGAGTGCCCTGCCGGGTCTGCGGGAGCGGCGGCACGGGCGGTGCAACCGGACCCAGGTACGATCAATTTCGTACCTCAGGGAAGCACGCCCTTCAGGTACGATGCAAGTCGTACTTGAAGGAGGTGCCGCGTGGCCGGGAGGAACCTGGACGGCCCGGAGGCCGATGCACTCGATCTGGGTGCGGTGTTTCGTGCCCTCGCCGACGAGCACCGTCGTTCGGTGATGACGGAGTTGGCCACCGACCGCAGCGACAGCGAGCGGGGCTGCAACTCGTTCGATCTTCCGATCTCGAAGCAGACCCAGACCCACCACTTCCGGGTCCTGCGCGAGGCAGGTCTCATTGACGAGATCGACTACGGCAACCGCAAGGGCATCCGACTACGACGCGCGGACATCGAGAAGAGATTCCCCGGGCTCCTCGCGCTCCTGGGAGCAGGGCCCCCGGCCGATACCGCTCCTCGCTGAGCACAGCTGAGCACACCGGAGGGGAGTCCGATTCGGCCCTGAGCCGCGAGTTCGACCGAATCCAGCTCGCGCCCGGCTCGCAGGTAGCCGGGCACGACGCGGGCACGAAGGGGATCGGTGTCGCTTCGACCACCGTCCCGCGCTCGTGATCGGCGCCGAGCACTTCCGCGCGCGCTCCCTCACGCCACCACCCACTGAGGTTTCCTCAACCTGCGTGCGGAGCGGGGCCACTGGGGTGAGGGCGGGGTCCGGGCGTAGAGAAGCTCCTGGTAGACGGGTGCGTGTCGAGTCCAAGCCATCCTGCCAGGAGCTTCCGCATGCTCGTCTACCCTGCCGGGGTCGATCTGTCCACCTCCGCTCTGCGCTTCCTCGCCCGTGAGCTGACCGCACGTCGACTTGCGCAAGGGACACGATGGCGCCGGCTGGCCGCCGGACGACAGGCGCTGCTCGTGCTGGCTCATCTACGATGCGGCCATACCTACGCCCAGCTCGCCGCCGGCTTCGGCGTGGGCACCACCACTGCCTACCGGTACATCACCGAGGCCGTCGACATCCTGGCCGCTCTGGCTCCAACCCTCGCCGAGGCGGTGAGGACAGCCTCCGGCAAGGCGTTCGTGATCCTGGACGGTACGTTGCTGCCGATCGACCGGATCGCCGCCGACCGACCCTTCTACTCCGGGAAACATAAGAAGCACGGCGTGAACGTGCAGGTGATCGCCGACCCGGCGGGACGGTTGCTGTGGGCCTCGCCCGCGCTGCCCGGATCTGTCCACGACATCAAGGCCGCGCGAACTCACGGCATCATCGGTGCGCTGGCAGGGACCGGAGTGGAATGCTGGGCCGACAAGGACTACCGGGGCGCCGCCGGCACCGTGCGAGTTCCCTACTGGGGGCGCTGGGAGACTCTCTCCCCTGGTCAGCGGGCCGTCAACTGCTCACACGCGAAGATCCGTGCACTCGTCGAACAGGCCATGGCCACCCTCAAAACCTGGCGGCTCATGCGCAAACTGCGATGCTCTACCAGCCGTATCACCAGCCTCGTCCAGGCCGTCCTCACGCTGCACCTGACATGCTCAAACTGAGGTTGGAAAAGGCTCAGTCCCTGAGGGTCCGCCGTCCGGTCTCCCACCGGTAGACGTGCTGGCGGTCCAGCGTGGGCACCCCCCCTGCCCCCTGGTTCAGCTTCCGGGCAAGCTCCGCCTGCCGCGCTCCCGGCGCAGTCTTCGGATCATCGGCCCGATCGGTTCCCCGCCACTCATACCCTCAGTGTGGATTACGGGAAAGGGCTACAAGAAGGCACTCTGCGTCACGGCCTCGTCGGCAGTTGACTGATGGGAAAGGATCACGCCCCAGACGGGACTCAGGTCATGAACGAGATCAAGACGCTGCTCAGCCACGGGAAGCTGCCATACCCGATCGGCACGCTGGTCGAGGACACCGAGATCGAGGACACCGGCCGGCTGGTCGGCGTGCTGGAGGAGCATTCCCGGGAGACCCAGCAGCTGGTCGCCCGCCGGGCGTTTATGCGGCCGGTCGGGGGCGGCCGGGAATGGGAGGTCCCGGCTGAGCGCATCCGGCCGGTGGAGGACCAGTCGTGAACGCGCCGGTCCGGTTGGCGGCGCTGGCTCAGCGGGGCGACGTGATTGGTTGGGCAGGCCGCTGGCACACCGTTGAACACGTCCGCACGGTCCGCCTGGCGACCGGCGGTCTGGCTATCGTCCTGACCTGGAAGGACGGCGGCTCGGCCCGCATGACCGCCGGGGAAATGTTGCTGCTGGGCGACCGTCCCACCTGACCTGCTCTTACCTGCGCTCCGTCCAACGTTCCCTAGATGGGGCGCAATTGTGTCCGCTTCCGCCCGCCTTGCGTGATAGTCGAGTCAGCGAGCCATTCTGTTGGCTCGGTGCACCTGAGCATTCCGTGGCATTCGACCCGGATATTCAGGACTTGTGACGCAGGAGCCGAGTAGGGCAGCTGTTCAGTAAGACAGCCTCCTTTGACGCCGACGGTTGTGAATGCGTCGCACAGAGAACATAGACGAGGAACCTAGGAATTTTTCCGGGCGACATGAGCGTCCGGACAACTGAGAACCGTGTGTTGCGTCAGCGCAGGTGCTCGGTCCAAACCTTAAGGGGTTGGATCGAAGCTGCCTGCGCAACCGGTCCAGTCCATGACAGGAAGGCAAGGATCGGTGGACGGCAACGCCATCACCAATATTATTCTCGTCGTCGCTGGCGTGGCATCTGTGATGCTCTTCGCGACGAAGGGCATCATCGACCAAATTTGCGAGGTCCTGGACTCCGCCAGGCGGACGCGTGCAGCGTGGAACCGCTTCAGGAGGGGTGACGCACCGTCCCCGGCCCGGCAGGATCGGGAACCACCCGCCGCGTAGCCCGGCTCGGCTTGTGCCGCCCGGCGCCTGGTGGTTCTGTCGGCGGGTAATCGATGAATCGATCGGTCACAAGAGTCTCTACGGCTCGTACCAGGAGACCCCGGCTTCGGCCGCCGGGGTCTCGCTGCGTCAGCGGGCGGTGTCGGCGGGCCCGATCTCGCCGGGCCGCTCGTCCGGGTTCGGCAGCAGGCGGCCCATCGCGTCCGGGTCCGACTGCATGTCCAGGGCCTTGAGTGCGGCAGCCGAGTTGAGGCGATCGCGGGCGGCCGGATCGTTGACCCGGTCGATGAAGCCGGTCGCCTTCTCCAGTTTGTGATCCGCTTCGATCTTCACGTCCAGACGGTCGGCCTGCTCGGTGATATGAGCACGAGCGCGCCGCGCGTGGACCGCCAGCGCGCCGCCGCCCACCGTGATCAGTGCACCGGTCAGTGCGGTTACCAGCGGCAGGTAGCTGATGTCGGGGTTATCCGCGTGAATCAGGGCGAGCACCCCTCCGGCCAGGAGAATGGTCGCACCACCCGCCATGAAGCAGACGCTCAGCCGGAACGTCCACTCGGCCTGCTTGAGCGATTCCTTGAGGAAGTCAAAGAAGAACCGCTGCCGCTGCTTGGCGAGGGTCTCGCCGTTGAAGTTCTGGTTGCTGCCCTGGAAATTCGCTTGGCCGGTTCCGGTGTAGACGGCATCTCCGCCGACCTGGACGATGTTCCCGGCGGTCCCACCGGCAAGGTTGATGTGGACCTCGCCCTGACGTTGCACCCTCACTCGTGGTTCAGCGTCTTCCTTTGCCTTTTCGTAGTCCTCCGCTGATACCGCGTAGCCCGCGTCGTCCATGTCGTCCCTGGACATGCTGCCCCCGTTTCCCAACCGAATCGGCGTCAACCCGGTTCAGAGTAGCGCTGGTCGGACAACTCAGGCTGGGGCGTCGCAGCGGAACCGGGGCGAGGGTGGTGCGGGCGACCGGTGCGTGGCAGGAGGGTCAGGCCACCGCGTCCCCGAACTCCCGTACCGCCTCGTCCACGATGGTCTGCAGCTGTGCGTGGTGCGCCCCGCGCCAGTACACCCGGCCGCAGGCGGTGCACTGCGCGAAGACGTCGTACGTGCGCCGCGTGCCGTGCTCCAGCCGCTCCCGCACCGACTCCTTGTCCGCGTCCTTCAGCTCGCCGTTGCACGCCGTGCAGCGCGTCCACGGGGCCAGCCGGGGCGTGAACCGGCCCAGTACGTCCCGGAGTTGCTCGCCCGGCCGGTCGCTGTAGACGAACGCGCCGGCCCACAGCTCCCGGCGGCGCAGCAGTCCGCGGTCCCGGGAGAGCAGCACGCGGCGCTGCGCGGCGGAGCGGGAGGCCAGCTCGGGATCGCCGATGTCCTCGCTCTCGTACGCCGCGTCCACGCCCAGCAGCCGCAGCCGCCGTGCGAGCGTGCCGAGATGGACGTCGAGGAGGAAGCGCAGCGGGGCGCCGGGCACCCGCTGCGGCCGCTCGACCGGCCGCACCTCGACGCTCTCCCGCTCCCGGGGCACGTACGAGACCGGCCGTTCGCGGCCGTCGACGAGCAGCGTGCCCACCTCGGTGAGCGGCACGCCGAGCGATTCGACGATGTGGCCGAGCGTGGACGACCCGTCGGTACGGAAGGCGGTGGGGCCGCCGCGCCGGGCGGCAGTGGCGAGGAGCTGCAGCTCAGGGGCGAAATCGATGGAGATCTCGGGACCGTTCACCCCCACAGCATGCCATTACGGAGCGGCGTCGGACCGGGGTTTTTCCGCCGTGCCGACGACGCGCGCGTACTGCGCCGCCAGGCCCTCCAGCAGCGCCTGCAGGCCGGTCTCGAAGGCGCCCTCGTCGACCGACCGCTGATGCTGGGCCAGCAGGTGGGCCTGGTCGAGGTGGGGGTACGTGCCGGCGTAGAGGTCCGCGTCGGTGGGGAAGCCGGCGGCGAACGAGCCGAGGGCCGAGCCGGTGATGAAGTACCGCATCGAGGCGCCGATGTGGGTGGCGTGCGCGCGCGGCCAGCCCGCCGCGACCAGCCCGCCGAAGACGGCGTCGGCCAGCCGCAGGGAGTTGGGGCGGTGCGCTGAGGGGCGCATGAGGGCCGGGACGAGGTTGGGGTGGCCGGCGAGGGCCGCGCGGTAGGAGCGGGCCCAGTCGCGCAGCGCCGTACGCCAGTCCAGGCGGCCGAACATCGACAGATCGACCTGGCCGACGACCTGGTCCACGAGCGCGTCGACCAGCTCGTCCATGGTCCGGAAATGGTTGTAGAGCGAGGGGCCCGTGACGCCGAGGACGGCCGCGAGCCGCCGGGTGGACAGGGCCTGGAGCCCCTCGTCGTCGACGATCCGCAGGGCCGCTTCCATGATGCGGTCGCGGCTGAGCAGTGGCTGGCGCGGGCGGGCCACGGCGCACCTCCTCGGCAGGGTCGACGAGACGTGGACCTTACACGGTGCGTGCCCGGACGGTCGCGGAGCAGCTCTTTTCAGCGGCGTTACGGCGGAGTAGGGTGCGAAAAACTTGCACCGCTAGTTTACGGGTAGCGGGCGCGTCGTACACAGCGTCGTACACGGCGAACAGGAGCATCCGCACATGACCACCCTGTCCCTGGCCACCATCCTCACCGAGGCCGCCCGGCGCCGCCCCGACCACCTCGCGCTCGTCGAGGGCGAGCGGCGGATCACCTTCGCGGAGCTGTGGCGGCAGGCCAGGACCCAGGCGGCGGCGCTGGTCGCGCTCGGCGTGCGGCCCGGCGACAAGGTCGCTCTGATGGCGCCGAACACCGCCGAATTCCCGCGCGCCTACTACGCGATCCTCGCCGCGGGCGCCGTCGTCGTCCCCGTACACCTGCTGCTCTCCCCGGGCGAGGTGGCGCACGTGCTGCGCGACAGCGGCGCGAAGCTGCTGCTCTGCCACGCGGACCAGGCGGCGACCGGCGGCGAGGCCGCGGCCGCCACGGACGCGCGGATGGTCACCATCGGGCCCGAGGTCCGGGTGCCCGGCGCGGACGGCCGGCTGGAGGACCTGGCGGAGACCGTCGAGCCGCTGCCCACGTACCTCACCCGCGAGGCCGAGGACCCGGCCGTGATCTTCTACACCAGCGGCACGACGGGCGTCCCGAAGGGCGCCGTGCTCACCCACCTCAGCCTGGTCATGAACGCGACCACCAACGCCTTCGACTCCCATGAGGTGCGGCCCGAAGACATCACCCTGGGCGCGCTGCCGCTCTACCACACGTTCGGACAGACGGCGAGCATGAACTCCTCCTGGCGGCGCGGCGCGACGCTCGTCCTGCAGCCGCGCTTCGACGCCGCCGCGGCGCTCGACCTGATGGTGCGCGAGGGCGTCACCACCTTCCAGGGCGTGCCGACGATGTACGTACGGCTGCTGGAGGCCGCGGGCGAGGCGGCCGAACTGCCCCGGCTGCGGCGCTGCATCTCCGGCGGCGCCTCGCTCCCGGTCCCCGTCCTGGAGAAGTTCACCGAGGTCTTCGGCGCGGAGGTGTACGAGGGGTACGGGCTCTCCGAGACGTCCCCGACCGCGGCCGTCAACCAGCCGGCCTTCGGCGCCCGCGCGGGCACGGTCGGCCACGCCATCTGGGGCGTGGACGTGGAGATCGCCGCGCCCGAGCCCGCCGACCGCGTCGACCTGCTGCCCGCGGGCGAGCTGGGCGAGGTCGTCGTGCGCGGCCACAATGTCTTCGCCGGCTACCTCGGCCGCCCCGAGGAAACCGCGGCGGCCCTCGTCGACGGATGGTTCCGCACCGGCGACCTCGGCACGAAGGACGCCGAGGGGTTCCTCCGCATCGTCGACCGCAAGAAAGACCTGATCATCCGGGGCGGCTTCAACGTCTACCCGCGCGAGGTCGAGGAGGCGCTGCTGCGCCACCCCGGCATCGCCGAGGCCGCGGTCATCGGCCTGCCGCACCCCACGCACGGCGAGGAGGTCTGCGCCGTGGTCATCCGCGACAAGCACGCGGACGCGGCGCCCACCGCGCAGGAGATCATCGGCTGGTCCAAGGAGCGGCTGGCCAAGTACAAGTACCCGCGCCGCGTCGAGTTCGTCGACGCCTACCCGCTCGGCCCCAGCCACAAGGTCCTCAAGCGCGAACTGCGCAAGCGGTTCACGGACCGGCGGGCCTAGCCTCGGATAGGCGCGCGCGGAGGCCGGCACCTGCTGGGTCTTTTCACGAGACCATCCGTATCCTGGCGGCATGAAGCGGACATCCTTTGCCCACTGGCCGTGCTCGATCGCCCGCACGATGGACCTGCTGGGCGACGTGTGGACGCCGCTGGTGCTGCGGGAGGCGTTCTACGGGATCCGGCGGTTCGACGCGTTCCAGGAGTCGTTGGGGATCGCCCGCAACACGCTGACGGACCGGCTGCGCCGGCTGGTGGACGAGGGGCTGCTGGAGAAGCGGCCGTACCAGACCGAGCCCGTGCGGTACGACTACGTCCTCAGCGAGAAGGGGCGCGACTTCTACACCGTGCTCCTGACCATGAACCGGTGGGGCGACCGCTGGCTGGCCGGTGAGCAGGGGCCGCCGATCGTCTTCCGGCACGACCCGTGCGGGCACGACAGCCACGCCGAGGTGGTCTGCGCCGACTGCGGCGAGCCGATGACGGCGGAGAACACCCATGCCCGGATGGGCCCCGGCTATCCGCCGAAGCTGGCCGAACGGCCGGACGTACGGGAGCGGTTCGGGCACTGAGCCGACTGCGCGCAGGGTCGGTGCTTGCTCTTGACAGGTAAGTCTTATTAAGCAACTTTGGAGGTCAGGACCCCAGAACGGGGTGTACTGAGGAGGCTTGCCAGGCATGGAATGGACGGGTGCGCGGTACGCGGACGGGCCGACGGCCGAAGCGGACACCTGGATAGCGGCTCCGCCGGAACACGTGTGGACCCTGGTGTCCGACGTCGAGCGGATGCCGGAGCTGAGCGCCGAACTGCGGTCGGCGCAGTGGCTGGACGGCGCGTCGGGGCCGGCCCTCGGCGCCCGCTTCACCGGCCACAGCGCGCACGAGTCGCTGGGGAAGTGGCAGACCACCTCGCACGTCGTGGAGTGCGACCCGCCACGGGCCTTCGCCTGGGCCGTCGCGGACCCCGAAAACCCCTCCGCCACCTGGCGGTTCACCCTCGCCCCCGAGGACGGCGGCACCCGGCTGCGGCAGTGGGTCCGGCTGGGACCCGGCCGCTCGGGGCTCTCGTACGCCATCGAGCGGATGCCGGAGAAGGAGCAGAAGATCGTCTTCGTACGGCTGCGGGAGTTCGAGCGGAACATCACCGCCACGCTCGGCGCGCTCAAGGCGCTGGCCGAGGGCGCGGACCCGGGCGCTGGTACCGGCGCCGACGCCGGCGCCGGAACGGCGGGTGCCTGATGCGTACCGCGACGACGATCGAGGCGTCCGGCGGCCCCTGGCCGGAGCTGGTGGACTATGTCACCGAGGCCGAGAAGCTGGGCGTGGACATCTGCTGGGTGGCCGAGGCCTGGGGCTCCGAGGCGCCGTCCCCGCTCGGGTACCTCGCCGCGCGCACCGACCGCATGCTGCTCGGCTCGGGCATCATCCAGCTCGGCACCCGTACGCCGATGGCCATCGCCCGCGCGGCGATCACTCTCGCGCAGATCTCCGAAGGCCGCTTCCTGCTCGGGCTCGGCCCGTCCGGGCCGCAGGTGATCGAGGGGCTGCACGGCGTACCGTTCGCCCGGCCGCTCACCCGTATGCGGGAGACCGTCGAGATCGTGCGGCAGGCCGCGTCCGGCGAGAAGGTCGCGTACGAGGGGCGGGAGTTCACGATCCCGCTGCCGGGCGGCGACGCCCGGCCGATGCGTCTCTCCACGCGCGCCGAGCACGACATCCCGGTCTACCTGGCCACCCTCTCGCCGAAGATGCTCCGGCTGACCGGCGAGCTCGCCGACGGCTGGCTGGGCACGTCCTTCGTCCCCGAAGGCGCCAAGGAAGCGTACTTCGACCACCTGGACGCGGGGCTCGCCGCCGCCGGGCGCACCCGCGCGGGGCTCGACATCTGCCAGGGCGCCGAGGTGGCGTTCGCCGACGACGAGGACGCGCTGCGCGCGATGGTGGCCGGGCGGAAGAAGGAGCTGGCCTTCAGCCTCGGCGGCATGGGCTCGGCCAGCACGAACTTCTACAACCGCGCCTACAGCCGCCAGGGCTGGGCGGAGGTCGCCGCGGCCGTACGGGAACGCTGGCAGGCCGGCGACCGGGAGGGCGCCGCCGGGCTGGTCACCGACGAGATGGTGCTCGGCACGACGCTCATCGGGACGGTGGACATGGTCCGCGCGCGGCTGCGCGTGTGGCAGGCGGCGGGCGTCGACACCGTACGGCTGTACCCCGCGGGCGACACCCTCGACGCCCGCCTCAGCACCCTCGGCCGCGCCCTGGACCTCGTACGGGAGGTGACGGACGAGCGGTGACGCTCAGAGCCCGGGTCCGCACCCCACCGACGCTCAGAAGCCCACGGTCCCGTCGATGCCCTCGCGGAGGAAGTCGGCGTGGCCGTTGTGGCGGGCGTACTCGTGGATGAGGTGCACCATGACGAGGCGGAGCGAGACGTCCTCGCCCCAGCGCGCGAAGTGGCCGGTCACGTCGAGCGAGGGCGCCGCCGCTTCGATGCGCCGGGCGTGCGCGACCTCGGCCTCCCAGGCCGCGAACGCCTCGGACCGGGTGGCGCCGCTCGCGTCGTATGCGACCTGGCGGTCTCCCTCGGGTGACCAGACCAAGGGGATGTCCTCGGCGTTGATCACCTGGCGGAACCAGGTGCGCTCCACCTCCGCCATGTGCCGTACCAGGCCGAGCAGCGTGAGCGTGGACGGCGGCATGGAGTGGCGGCGCAGCTCCTCGTCGGTCAGCCCCTCGCACTTCATCGCGAGCGTGGCGCGGTGGAAGTCGAGGAAGCCGCGGAGCGTCTCCCGCTCCCCGCCCCGCAGCGGCGGCATGACGCGGTCGTCCTTCGCGGCCGACTCTCCGGCTGACTGTCCGGCTGACTGTCCGGTGGTCACTGGCGGTCCCTTCCCCATGCGCCGCCCGGGCGGCGGCGCCTCCGGGTGAGGCTAGCCCGCCGCCGGGTCCACCGCCGGGGATTCCTCGGCGCGCTTGCCCAGCGCGCTGTGCCGGCGCCCGTAACCGAAGTACAGCGCGAGGCCGACCGCGAGCCAGACCAGGAAGCCGATCCAGGTGATGACCTGGAGGTTGAGCATCAGGTAGAGGCAGCAGAGGAGCGAGATCAGCGGGATGACGGGCACCCAGGGCGTCCGGAACGCGCGGGGCAGGTCGGGGGCCGTGCGCCGGAGGACCAGCACGCTCGCGGAGACCGCGGCGAAGGCGAACAGCGTGCCGATGTTGACCATCTCGGCGAGCAGATCGAACTTCAGGAACGCGGCCAGGCACGCCATGATGACGCCCAGCACCCACAGGTTGATCTTGGGCGTGCCGTGCTTCGGGTCCACCTTGCACAGCGCCTTCGGCAGCAGCCCGTCGCGGGCCATCGCGAAGACGACCCGGCTCTGGGAGCGGAAGCAGATCAGGCTCACGGCGGTCAGGCCGACCACCGCGCCCACGCTGATGACCGTGGCGAAGCCCGGGTGCCCCTTGGCCGTGAAGGCGTCCGCGAGCGGCGCCTGCACCGACAGCTTCGAGTAGTGCTGCATGCCGGTGACCACCAGGCACACCGCGACGTACAGCACGGTGACGATGATCAGCGAGGCGATGATGCCGATCGGCAGGTCGCGCTGCGGCTTGCGGGTCTCCTCGGCGGTGGTGGCGACCATGTCGAAGCCGATGTACGCGAAGAAGACCATGGCGGCCGCGCTCAGGATGCCGGCCACGCCGAACGCGGTCGGGGTGATGCCGGTGAGCACCTGCAGCAGCGGGGCCTGCAGCCCGGAGACCTTGCCGGTCGGCTGGGCGTCGGGCACGAAGGGGTGGTAGTTCGCGGTGTCGATGAGGAACGCGCCCGCGACGATCACCAGCAGCACGATGGCGAGCTTGACCGCGACGAGCACGTTGGTGACGCCCTTGGAGAGCTTGCCGCCCGCGATGAGCACCCCGGTCAGTACGAGGATGAGCAGCGCGGCCGGCAGGTTCATCACCGAGCCGTCGCCCCCGCTCACCGCCGCGGGCAGGTGCACGCCGATGCCGTTGAGCATGGAGCTCAGATAGCCGGACCAGCCGACCGCGACCACCGAGGTGGCCAGCGTCAGTTCCAGGCTCAGCGCCCAGCCGATGATCCAGGCGGGCAGCTCGCCGAGCGAGGTGTACGAGTAGGAGTACGCGGACCCGGCGACCGGCACCGAGGACGCGAATTCCGCGTAACACAGGGCCGCGCAGCCGCAGACCGCGGCGGCGACGACGAAGGAGAGCGCCACGGCGGGGCCCGCCATGTTGCGGGCCACCGTGCCGGTCAGTACGAAGATTCCGGTGCCGAGAATGACACCCACCCCGAGGATCGTGAGATCCAGCGCGGAAAGATCACGGCGAAGGCGCTGCTCGCCTTCTCCGCGAGCCTCCTTCATCGCGCGTTCCAGGGGCTTTTTTCGTAGCAGACTCACGGTGTTTATCCGAACTCTCAGGGTTACCCGGGAACAATGGGTGGTGTTCCCGACCAGGGAGTGTCGGACAACCGCGCAGCTCACCGCAACGCGACGTCCCGGTGTCTCACATCGTGATACATCTTGTCCGTCCCGGTATTTCCCCGGTCACATCACCGTACCGATATGCCACGGCACGAATTCCTCCTCGCCGTATTCCATCGATTCGCTCTTCGTCGGCTCGCCCGAGGCGACCGCGAGGATGCGTTCGAAAATGACCTGCCCCGTTTCCTCGACGGTGGTGGTGCCGTCAATGATGGAGCCGGCGTTGATGTCCATGTCGTCGGCCATGTGGTCGTACAGCGGGGTGTTGGTGGCGAGCTTCAGGCTCGGCACGGGGGCGCAGCCGAAGGCCGAGCCGCGTCCGGTGGTGAAGCAGACCACGTTCGCGCCGCCCGCGACGATGCCGGTCACCGAGACCGGGTCGTAGCCGGGGGTGTCCATGAAGACGAAGCCCTTGCCGGTGACGGGCGCCGCGTAGTCGACCACATCGGCGAGGGCCGTCGTGCCGCCCTTGGCTACCGCGCCGAGCGATTTCTCCAGGATGGTGGTGAGGCCGCCCGCCTTGTTGCCGGGGGAGGGGTTGTTGTCCATCGACCCGCCGTTCTTCGCGGTGTACTCGCGCCACCACGCGATCCGCGCCAGCAGCTTCTCGCCGACCTCCTTGGTGGCGGCGCGGCGCACGAGCAGGTGCTCCGTGCCGTAGATCTCCGGGGTCTCGCCGACGACGCCGGTGCCGCCGTGCCGGACCAGCCGGTCGACCGCGTTGCCGAGCGCGGGGTTGGCGGTGATGCCGGAATACGAGTCGGAGCCGCCGCAGTTCGTGCCGAGGATCAGCTCGCTCGCCGGCACGGTCGTCCGGCGGGCCCGGTCGGCGGCCGGCAGCATGGCGGTCAGCCGCTCGACGCCGGCCGCCACGGTCTTCTTCGTACCGCCGAGCTCCTGGATCGTGCTCGCGAAGACCGGCAGGTCCGCGCGGAGCGGCAGCCCGTCGGTCAGCGCCGCGATCTGGTTGTCCTCGCAGCCCAGCCCGAGGAGCAGGAAGCCGGCGAAGTTCGGGTGCGTCAGGTAGCCGCGCATCACGCGCCTCAGTACCTCGATGCCCTCGCCGTCCGCCGCCAGCCCGCAGCCCTGGCCGTGGGTGAGCGCCACGACGCCGTCGATGTGGTCGAAGTCGTCCAGGACGCCGGAGTACCGCATCCGTGCGGCGATCTGTTTGGCGGCGGTGGCCGAGCAGTTGACGCTGGTGAGGATCCCCAGGTAGTTCCGGGTGCCGACCGAGCCGTCGGCGCGCACGTACCCCTGGAAGGTGGCGCGCTCGGACTCGGGGAGCAGGTCCGCAGGGCGGGCGTCCACGGAGAACTCGTAGGCGCGCTCGAACTCCCGGTACTCCAGGTTGTGCAGGTGGACATGGTCGCCGGGCGCGATGTCCGCCGCCGCGAAGCCGATGACCTGGCCGTACCGCAGGACGGGCGCGCCCCGGCGGACGGCCCGCAGCGCGATCTTGTGCCCGCGCGCGACATCGTCCCGCAGCAGTACGGTCTCGCCGCCCGCGTCGACGGTGGTGCCCGCAGGGGTGTCGGCCGCCGCGACCGCGACGTCGTCCTCGGGCTGGAGGCGGAGGGCACGGGCGGCTGCGGGCGGGACCAGGACCATGAGCACCTCGATACAGCCGGGGCGCAGGGGTGTCAATGACGCCTACAGCTCTGACGTGTCTTCAGGTACCCCCGCCCACCCGCTCATTGACGCCGCTCAGAAGGCCGCTCTACGCTCCCGCTCAACAGGTCGGACAACGTTCGATATCTCGAACATGGCGAACGTGATCAGAGAGGCTCCCATGCTGACGACGCCCCTGAGCGGTGTGATCCCCGTCGTCCCGACGGTCTTCGACGACGAGGAGGAGCTGGACCTCGCCGGGCTGGCCCGGGTCGTCGACTACCTCATCGACGGCGGCGCCGACGCGCTGTGCGTCCTCGCCAACTACTCCGAGCAGTTCTCGCTGACGGACGAGGAACGCGACCAGGTGTGCCGTACGGTCCTGGAACGCACCGCGGGGCGCGTCCCCACGGTCGTGACGACCAGCCACTACAGCGCCCGCGTCGCCGCCCGCCGCAGCCGCGAGGCGCAGGCGATGGGCGCCGACATGATCATGCTGATGCCGCCGTTCTTCGGCGCCACGATGGCGGTCCCCGAGGCGGCGCTGACGGACTACTTCACGACCGTGGCCGCCGCCACGGACCTCCCGCTCATGGTCCAGGACGCCCCCATGTCCACCACGCCGCTGGCCGTCGGCGTCCTCGTCCACCTGATCAAGGAGGTGCCGCAGCTGCGGTACGCCAAGATCGAGACGCCGGGCGCCGCCGACAAGCTCCGTACCCTCATCGCCGCGGTCGGCGACCGGCTGGAGGGCCCGTTCGACGGCGAGGAGGCCGTCACGCTCATACCGGACCTGGACGCCGGCGCGGTCGGCACGATGTCCAGCTCGACCGTGCCCGACCGGCTCGGCCGGATCGTGCGGCGGTACCGCGCGGGCGACCGGGCCGGCGCGGTCGCGGACTGGGAGGAGCTGCTGCCGCTGATCCACTACGAGAACCGCCAGTGCGGGCTGCGCGCGCAGAAGATCCTCATGGCCGAGGGCGGCATCATCGCCTCCGACCGCACCCGCGCCCCCTTCGGCCCGGTGCCGCCCGCGACCCGCGCAGGCCTCCTCGAACTGGCCCGCCGCCACGACCCGTTGGTACTGCGCTGGGCGCGCTGAGCGGCCGCGGACCGGGGCCTGTACTCAGCCGGAGGCGGTCCCGTCGGACGGGGTCCCGTCGGCCGGGGTCCTGTCGGCCGGGGTCCTGTCGGCCGGGGTCCTGTCGGCCGGGGTCCTGTTGGACGGGGTCCCGTCGGGGGCGGTCCCGCCGGTCGTGGCGCCGGGGGACCGCAGCGGCCGTACCGGGAGGTCGGCGACCAGCCGGCCGTCCTGGTCCTCCACCAGCAGGGACTTGATGGCGTCGCGGGCCATCGCGGTCATCATGCGGGTACGGGCGCCGGGACCGGGCGCGGTGAGGCTGCCGGCGGGCATCCGGTGCCCGTCGGCGTCGGCCGTCATCATCCGGTACGTCCGGCCGGGGGTGAGCCCGGACAGGGACACCGGTACCTCGGTACCCCACGGACGCGGGATCATCAGCCCCTCGCGGGCCACCGTGACGACGTCCACCGGGCCGCTGTCCCGCTCGTGCACGGCCACCGGCACGAGGACCGCGACGGCGGCCAGCACGGCGGCGGCCGCGAGGACGGCGATGCGGC
>NZ_JBEPFC010000119.1:0-23617 GCF_040301705.1 Streptomyces sp. NPDC000151
GCCGGATCGCGGCGCGGGCCGGGCGCAGGCCGGGATGGCAGTGGGCGGCGAGCTCGGCGGCGGCGAGGAAGTAGTGGTGGCCGCCCGCGTTGTGGGCGCGCTCGTGGGCGAAGAGCGCTTCCCGTTCGGCGGGGCCGAGGCTGCGGAGCATGCCCATGGTGACGACGATGCGGTGCGGCCTGCCCGGCAGTGCGTACGCGTCGGGGTCCGGGGAGTCGACGATGCACAGGTCACCCGCCGCGGGCCGACGGGCGGCCTGCCGGTGGGCGACGCGGAACGCGCGGGCCTGACGCAGGGCCGAGCGCGCGAGCGTCCAGCAGCTGACGGCCAGTATGCCGGTGGCCACCGCCGCCGTCGGCAGGACCAGGAGGGCCGACGGGGTGTGGAGCGGGTGGATCAGCTCGCCGAGCCCGGCGAAGAGCGGCACCCTGAGCAGCCCGAGCAGGGCCAGCGCGCCGAGCGCGGCCACGGAGGAGGCGGCCAGGACCAGTACGACGAGCGTCAGTACCCACAGCGCGGCCACGGGCGCGAGCCGGTCGAGGCAGCGGCGGGCGAGCAAGGGCGCGGCGAAGGGCAGCAGCAGCGGGACGAGGAGCAGGACCGTCACTGCTCACCCGATTCCAGCAGGTCCCGCAGGAGCCGCTCGTCGTCGGGGCTGAGCTGGGCGACGAAGCGGGCCAGCACCGTCTCGCGGTCGATGTCCCCGTCGAGCGCGCTGTGCATACGGCGTGCGGTCAGCCCGGGAGCGTCCTGGACGGGGAAGTAGGCGTATCCCCGCCCCTCGCGGGCCCGGCCGGCCATGCCCTTCTCGTGCAGCCGGGACAGGATCGTCGTCACTGTCGTACGGGCGAGGCCGGAGCCGAGCTCCACCTGCACCCGGCCGGGCGTGAGCGGCCCGTCGGCGGCCCAGAGGGCGGCCATCACGGTGGCTTCCAGTTCGCCCGCCGGCCGGCGTTCGTCCTTCGAGTCGGTCATGGGAACGATCCTCACACCGCTATCGTCTACAGTCCAGTAGACCGTCTACAGCATTGTAGTCAGCGGGGTGCGCCTCCCGGCGCGCCCACCCCCGTGATGGAAAGAAGCACGGCCATGATCCTCGCCTTCGACGGCTCCTCCCTCGACGGTTCCGTCTACACCGAGGTGGTGGCCCTCGCCCACCACTCCCCCACCTGGCTGGACGGCCTGGTGTCCGGCTGGTCGGCCTATGGGCTCGCCCTGTTCGCCGTGCTCATGGTGGTCGCGTGGTGGCGCGCGAGAGGCACCAGCCCTTCAGCCGCGGTACTGGCGCTCGCCGCGCCGGTGATCGTGGTCCTGGCGTACGCCGTCGATGACGCGCTGAAACTCGCGGTGCGTGAGGACCGCCCGTGCCAGAGTCTGCATGTGATCACGCTGGAGGCGTGTCCGGCGCCGGGCGACTGGTCCTTCCCCAGCAATCACGCGGCCATCGCCGCGGCGGCCGCGGTCGCGCTGCTCGCCGTCGGGCGCCGCCTCGGCTCGGTCGCCGTCGGGCGTCGTCTCGGCCTGGTCGCCGTACTGGCCGCGTGTGCGATGGCGCTCTCCCGGATCTGGGTCGGCGCGCACTACCCGCACGACGTCGTGGCCGGTGCGCTCGTCGGCACCCTCGTCGCCGCCGCCGCGGTGTCCGTACTGCGCCGGTGGCCGGATGCCGTGGCCCGGCGGATCACGGCCACCCGGCTGCGTCCCCTGCTGACGACCTCATGAACCGCGAGGAAGCATGGGCCACAGGATCCTGATCGTCGAGGACGATCACGCCCTGCGCGACGTACTCCTGCGCGGCCTGCGCGAGGAGGGTTTCGATACCGTGCCCGCGCGGGACGG
This sequence comes from Streptomyces sp. NPDC000151, assembly GCF_040301705.1. Classification (NCBI taxonomy): domain Bacteria; kingdom Bacillati; phylum Actinomycetota; class Actinomycetes; order Kitasatosporales; family Streptomycetaceae; genus Streptomyces; species Streptomyces sp. NPDC000151. Next base: position 1,840 of record NZ_JBEPFC010000119.1, read on the forward strand.
CGCCACCGCCCTGCGGCTGGCCACCGACGACATCGCCGCTGCCGTGCTGGACGTCGGGCTGCCCGACGCTGACGGACGGGACGTGTGCCAGGCGTTCCGGGCGAACGGCTTCCACTCCCCCGTCATCTTCCTGAGCGCCCAGCACGGGATCACGGACCGGCTCAGCGGCTTCTCCGCCGGCGGCGACGACTACCTGCCCAAGCCTTGCCACCTCGCCGAACTCGCCGCCCGCCTCCGCGCGGCACTGCGGCGCTCCGTTCCCCGCCCGGCCACCCTCGGCGCCCTGACCCTGGACGCCGTCCGGCACAGCTGCACCGCCCACGGCATCCGGATCGACCTGACCCCGACGGAGTTCCGCCTGCTCGCCGCCCTCATGGCGGCGCCCGGCGACCTCGTGCGCAGGCGCGAGCTGATCAGGGCGGGCTGGCCCGAGGGCGCCCACGTCAGCGAGAACACCCTCGACCAGTACCTGACCCGGCTGCGCCGCAAGCTGCGCGGCGCGGACAGCGACCTGACGATCAGCACCGCCCGCGGGCTCGGCCACCGCCTTTCATGACGACATGGGCGTACCCCATGAGGCCGGCCAGGAGGGCGAGAAGTACGGCCGAGGAGCCTGCCGTACCGAGGTCGAGGCCGCCCTTGGCGAGCGGCTTGGTGAGGAAGTCGCCGGCGGTCGCGCCAAGCGGCCGGGTGAGGACGAAGGCGATCCAGAACAGCAGGACGTTCGGTACGACGGGGACGCGCATGAGGACGAGCAGTACCGCCAGCAGCCCGGTGACGAGCAGCGCGCCTCCCGCGTAGCCCAGACCGGAGCTGTCGGACAGGAAGTCCCCCATGGAGGTGCCGAGCGTGTTCGAGACGAGGATCGCCGCCCAGAACAACGCCTCCGCACGGAAGGTGACGATGTCGCGGATCGAGAACGTCAGCCCCGTGCACCTCCAGACCACGAAGATGGCGATCAGGAGCGAGACGAGGATCGCGGCGCCGGTGGGGTACCCCAGCCCCAGCCCCTGCGGCCCCCAGCCCAGCGACGCGGCCCCATTGGTGAGGTACTTTGCGCTGGCGTCCCGGTTCGTGAAGTCGGACATCGTCGTGCCGGCCATGCTGGTCGACAGGATGACGGTCCAGTACAAGAACGGGTGGTAGCGCCGGGACCCGAGCTGGGTGACCAGCGTGACCACGAAGACCACGAACAGCGCGATCGTGGTGAGGAAATAGCCCAGCTGGAGAGTCTGGGCGAAGAGATCACCGGCCGTCTCGCCCAGCGTCGTCGCGGCGATCTTCATGATCCAGAAGGCCAGGGTGACCTCCGGCATCTTCTTCACCGCGCGCCTGCCGGCGTCGGTGGCATTCACATCGGTCAGGACTTCCGCTTCGTGCAACGCCCATCATCCCGTCTGGCACTTCCCGGCGTTCGCCGGCTGCTGACTGTCGCGCCCGACCGTGCCACCCGCAGCCTGAACACATCCTGAACGCCCGATGCCACCTCGACTGTCACGTTCTGCGCCTTCTCCTGGGTCCGCCCGGCGGCTGCCCCTGGGTACGTCGTACGGCTGCCGCCGGCGCGCGGAATTCCCGTACGAAAACGAGAATGAGCGCGAGGTCGGCTGGTACTCGTACGTCGTCACGGCACGAGAGAGGAACAAGGGACAGAAAATGGCACACGGCGGAAACGTCATCGAGGAGCTGACCACCGACCACCGGGAGGTCGACGAAATCTTCTCCCGGATCGAGGCATTGCCGCCCGGTGACCCGCAGCGCAAGGAACTCGCGGACCAGGCCATCATCGAATTGGTACGTCACTCCATCGCCGAGGAAATGCACCTCTATCCGACGGTGCGCCGCTGCCTCGCGAACGGCGACAGCGTGGCCGACAAGGAGATCGAGGACCATTCGTCGGCCGAGCGCACCATGAAGCAGCTGGAGAGCTGCCAGGCCGACGATCCCGACTTCGGCCGGCTCATCACCACCCTCATCAGCGAGATCCGCAGCCACGTCGCGGACGAGGAGAACAACCTCTTCCCCCAGCTGCGGCAGGCGGCGAGCGCGGAGGAACTCGACGAGCTGGGGGAAAAGGTCCGCCAGGCAAAGAAGGCCGCGCCGACCCGCCCGCACCCCGCGGCACCGTCCACTCCCCCCGCCAACAAGATCCTCGCTCCCGGCGCGGGTCTGGTCGACCGGGCCCGCGACGCGCTCTCCGGGCGCGGCAAGGGCCACTGACGTGAATTCGCGCCATGGGCCGCGGCGGCAGCGGGACGCCAGCGCTACGACAGCGGAACGTTAGTCGCCGCGGTCAACCTGGTACCACAGCGGGAACGACTCCGCGGAACTCACACCATCGCACGGGGGACCCCACATGCGTACATTCCAGCTCCGAGCCGCCACTCTGGCCGCCGCCACCGCCGCACTGGCCCTGGGCCTGACCGCCTGCGGCGGCGCGGGCAGCGCCGGCGACAGCGGTGCGAAGGGAACGAAGTCTTCCCCTGCGTACACCGCAAAGGACGCTTCCGGCACCGACACCGGCGTCGCCGCCGCGAACTCCGGCAAGGTCACCAACGCCCATGCCGCCGGCACGCGTCAGTGCGACGGCGACGAGATGTCGTACTCCGTACTGCACCGCTTCCCGAAGCAGCAGGGCGAGCACCTGCTGATCACCGCACGGAACGCCGACTCCAAGCCCTGCTGGGTCACTTCGTATCCGTCCGTCATCCTCGGGAACACCTCGAACGTCCTGCCCCACTCGAAGAAGGACGCCCCGGGCGGCAACACCCGGATCACGGTCCGGCCCGGCGGCAAGGTCTACTCCGCCGTGGCCCTCTTCACCGACAGCGCGAAGACGCACACCTCGTCGAAGCTCTCCCTCGCCATGCGCGACGGGACCGGCGACACCGGCCCGGCCACCGAGCAGGAAGCCTTCAACAGCAAGGGCAAGCCCTCGAAGTTCACCTGGTCCGACGCCGACGTCCTGAACTGGAACACCGCAAAGCCGTACGACTTCTGACCGCTCACCACTCAGGCGCTGCGCGGGCGGGGAGGGACGTCCCTCCCCGCCCGCGCAGCGCGCGGGACCGTCCGTCAGTCGTCGATCGTCTTCATCACGTCGGCGAGGTCCACGAACTTGAAGTCCGTGGCCTTGCGGTCGTCGTCCGCCGGTGCGTCGTGGCCGTCCTGGACGACGAGCAGGCCGTGCGGGTACTTCGCGCCCAGGGGTGCGTTGAGTACGGCGGCTCCGTCACACTCCTCGGAGCCGTCGACGCTCGCCGAGGCGGGGGTGACGCGGAATCCGCCCTCGTACTCGTTGTCGTCGCCCAGCTCACGGTCGTACGCGGCGAAGGTGTTGTCGCCCTGGCTGGAGGCGAGCAGATAACCGTCTCCGTCGTCCTCGGTGAGCAGCGTCAGCCCCTCGACGTCGGCCGTGATCCGGGTGCCGCCGTAGCCGGGGTCGGCGCCCGGGACGCACTCGTCGGTCCCCTCGTCGTACTTCCCCGGAATCCCGTACTCGCGCACCTTGTCGACGAGGTGCGGCGATCCCGTGAGGTCGGCCCGCATCCGCCAGATGCCGACGTCCTCCTGGCCGGCGTAGAGGGTGCCGTTGGCCGGGTCGACGGCCATGCCCTCGACCTGGGGCAGCTCGCCGGGCTCGGCACAGGGCGTCCACGAAGTGCCATTGGGGAGCCGGAAGGCGGACGGCAGGTCCAGGGTGCGGACCTTGTGGTAGCCGACCTTGCCGCCGGGCGCCGCGGTCAGTTCGAGCAGGGCGAGGGTGGTGCGGTTGCGCCGGCTGACGAGGGCGTAGGACCGCCCGGTCGAGGCGTCGGTCCAGGTGGCGAGGCCGTAGGCGGTCTGCTGCTCGTTGATCTCGCCCTGGTCCGCGGAGAACACCGGCGGCGCGGCGGGGTCGGTGACGTCGGTGAGCGGGCCACCAGGCCGGTCCCGGTCGATGCGGTAGATCCGCAGCGTGTCACGGCCGCGGTCGCTGGCCACCGCCACGTCGGCCCGGCCGCCGGACGACAGGCGCAGGCCGTGTACGAGGTCGACGTTGTTGAAGCGGCCGGGGGCGTCGTCCGGCCCCGGCGCGGGCGGTGCGGGGAGCGACTGTACGGGCCGGGCGTCGAGGTCGTAGACCCGCAGTCCGCCCTGCTTGGCCGTGGCGATCACCAGGCTGCGGCCGGGCTCGGCGGCGTCGCGCCAGATCGCCGGGTCGTCCGCGTCGGCGTCTCCGCCTGCCTTGTCGTCAAACAGCGCGGGGGTCTCGGCCTTGGGGCTCACGGCGGGGAGAGCGCCGGTGGTCTGGCCACCGGCCTCGGCGGGCGCGGCCGCGGCGAGGGCGGCGAGGGCCGTGCACAGTAACACGGTGATCGATCTGGCGGGCTGACGGTTGGTCAGTCGGCTGCTCATGCGAACGCTCCTCGGCGTGGGGGGTTGATCAAATACCGTGCTGAGCTTCGGACTTCGGCGTGTCGGTCGGGTGAACACCACATGGACCGGTGCCCGACCGGGGTATGAGCACGCGGTGAATCGGCCCGCCCGAGAGCGTCACCGCGCCCGAAATGAAGTAATGAAGGCACGCAGAAGGCACAACCGTGCCAACCGCCAGTGGGAACGAGCCCAATATCGCCGTGCGGGGCGGCACGGTCAAGAGGGCCTGGGCACTGTTTGAAGTATCGAACAGGCATTTTGAAAAAGGACTGCGCTGCCTCTGTTGCTTGAAGTCGCTTGGCGGTACCTTCCGAAAGCGGAAACCTCAGTGGGAACGATTCCATCAGTCGGCACATGCGTCCCCGTACGCATCCGAGCTGCAAGGAGTCGCTCATGCGACACCCCCCTCGTTTGTTCCTTCTGCTCTCCTCCCTCCTGGTCACCGCGGTGCTCACGACGACGAGCACCGCAACGGCAAGCGCCACCGGGCCCTTCGCCGCGAAGCCCGCCCCACGGGCTGCCGCGGACGCTCCGCCCGAACTGCACGTGGACGGCAGCCGTTTGGCCGATACGACCGGTGCCACCCGCCGCCTGCTCGGAGTCAACCGCTCCGGCGGTGAGTTCATGTGCGTCCAGGGCCACGGCATCTTCGACGGCCCGGTCGACGACGCGTCCGTCGCGGCCATCGCGGACTGGCGAGCCAACACGGTCCGGATACCGCTCAACGAACAGTGCTGGCTGGGTACGGACAACATCAAACCCGAGTACCGGGGCGCCAACTACATCGAACCCGTACGGCAGTTGGTCTCACGCGTCGAAGCACACGGCATGACGCCGGTCCTCGAACTCCACTGGAGCTGGGGCCAGTACACCGGCAACTCCGCCGGCTGCTCCGACATAAACGCCGGCTGCCAGAAACCAATGCCCGACGCGCGCTACAGCCCCGCGTTCTGGACCTCGGTGGCGAACACCTTCAAGAACGACCCGCGGGTGGCCTTCGACCTCTTCAACGAGCCCTACCCGGACCGTGCCACCGCGACCACGACGCAGGCGTGGACCTGCTGGCGGGACGGCGGCAACTGCCCCGGCATCGGCTACGAGGTCGCCGGCATGCAGGACCTGCTGGACGCGGTGCGGGCCACCGGCGCCCGCAACCTCGTCCTGGCCGGCGGCCTCGCGTACGCCAACGACCTGAGCCAGTGGCTCCCGTACGCGCCGCGCGACCCGGCCGGAAACCTCGCCGCCGCCTGGCACGGCTACAACTTCAACGCATGCGCGAACGAGACCTGTTGGGACTCCTCACTCGCGCCGGTCGCCGCCCGCGTGCCCCTCGTGGCCGGCGAGATCGGCGAGAACACCTGCGGGCACGCCTTCGTGGACCGCGTCACGAAGTGGTTCGACGACCGCGGGCTCTCCTACCTCGGCTGGACCTGGAACACCTGGGACTGTTCCGCCGGCCCGGCCCTGATCAGCGACTACCACGGCACACCGACCGCGTACGGCACCGGGCTGCGCGACCGGCTGCGCGCCCTCGACACACAAGGACGGACATCATGAGCCGCACATTCCCCACTCTGCCGCCCCGGCGGCGTACGGCACTGCTCGCCGCCTGCGCACTGCTCGCGGCCGGCGCCGGCACGGCCACGGTACTGAGCCCGGCGGCGAGCGCCGCGGCGCCCGGCTGCACCGCCGCCCACGGCACAGGGCAGGCATTACTCGCGGCCGCCACGTCGGACAGAGCCACCTGCGCGGCCGCACCGGCAGCCGCCAAGGTCGACAATCCGTACGCCGGCGCCAAGGGGTACGTGAACCCCGAGTGGTCCGCGAAGGCCGCGGCCGAACCCGGCGGCAGCAAGGTCGCCAACCAGCCGACCGGCGTCTGGCTCGACCGCATCGCCGCCATCAACGGCGTGAACGGCGGCATGGGCCTGCGCGACCACCTGAACGAGGCCCTGAAGCAGAAGGGCAACGGCGAACTCGTCGTCCAGCTGGTGATCTACAACCTCCCGGGGCGCGACTGCGCCGCGCTCGCCTCCAACGGCGAACTGGGCCCGACCGAGATCGACAAGTACAAGACGCAGTACATCAACCCGATCGCGGCGATCCTCGCCGACAGCAAGTACGCCTCACTGCGCATCGTCACCACGGTGGAGATCGACTCCCTGCCGAACCTGGTCACCAACGTCAGCGGCCGGCCGACGCAGACCCCGCAGTGCGATGTGATGAAGGCCAACGGCAACTACGTCAAGGGCGTCGGCTACGCCCTGAACAAGCTGGGTGCCATCCCCAACGTCTACAACTACCTCGACGCCGGACACCACGGCTGGATCGGCTGGGACGACAACTTCGGCCCCTCCGCCGAGCTGTTCAAGCAGGCGGCGACCGCCGAGGGCAGCACGGTCGACAACGTGCACGGCTTCATCGCCAACACCGCCAACTACAGCGCGCTCAAGGAGGACAACTTCTCGATCAACGATTCGGTCAACGGCGTGTCCGTGCGCCAGTCCAAGTGGGTGGACTGGAACCGGTACGTGGACGAGCAGTCCTTCGCGCAGGCCTTCCGCGACAAGCTGGTCTCCGTGGGCTTCAACTCCGGCATCGGCATGCTGATCGACACCTCCCGCAACGGCTGGGGCGGCACGGCACGGCCCACCGGCCCGGGAGCGAAGACGAGCGTGGACACGTACGTCGAGGGCGGCCGCTACGACCGGCGCATCCACCTGGGCAACTGGTGCAACCAGGCGGGCGCGGGCCTGGGCGAACGACCGAAGGCCGCTCCCGCACCGGGCATCGACGCGTACGTCTGGATGAAGCCGCCGGGCGAGTCCGACGGGGCCAGCAAGGAGATCCCCAACAACGAGGGCAAGGGCTTCGACCGGATGTGCGACCCGACGTACACGGGTAACGCCCGCAACGGCTACCACATGTCCGGCGCCCTGCCGAACGCCCCGCTCGCCGGGCAGTGGTTCTCGGCACAGTTCCAGGAACTCCTGAAGAACGCCTACCCGGCGCTGTAGGCCGGCCACGGCCGGCCGAAACAGCCATGGCCGGCAAGCAACGCGAGGAAGGCGGCTGCCCCACCCAGGAGGCAGCCGCCTTCCGTCTCGTCGAGCCGCACGAAGAGAAGCGCACCACGCTTCTGGGCACGGGGCGGGATGTGACGGGCCGTCAACCGTGCGCCTTACGCTTCGGCACGTCGCACGGACACAGGCGTACGCCCGATGAAGTCCCGTGCGGTACGCGCGAGGTGGGCCTGGTCGGCGAAGCCCGCGGTGGCTGCGGCCAGGGCGGCAGTCGAGTCCGGCAGGTCGGCGATCGCGGTGCGGAGCCGGCCCCATCGGCGCAAGCGTGCAAGCGCAATGCCCACGTCCTGCCGGACCAGGGCACGCAGCCGCGGGGCCGACAGGCCGACCTCGAGGGCGATGGAGGTGATGGGCATGTCCGGATCGCGCACCGTACACAGGTGCACAGCGTGGGCGACTCTCGGATCGAGCAGGGCTGGGCGCCCGGCGAGTGTCCGCAACTCGGCGTATCCGGCGGCCAGATCCACGCAGGTGCCGGGGCCGTCGGAACCGGTGGTACCGAGCGCGGCGAGCAGGCGGCGGACCTCACCGGCATCGAGCCGTATCGGCCCCGGGCAGGAGGGCAGCAGCCAGGAGTCGATGAACAGGGCGAGGTAGGGAGAGGTCGCCGCACAGGCGTGTGCCAGCTGGGGCGGAACGATCAGCCCGGGCGCCGCCACCGTGGGCCGCCCCGGCTGGAGGAGTTCGACATGGCCACCGATCGGCAGCACGGCTTTCCACGCCGGCAGCCGGTGTGGGGCCACGCGGAACGGGCGGGACTCGGCGAACATCGTCGCCTCGGGCCCAGAGGCGAAGACGATGCGGCGATCGTTTTGTTCAAGCGCCCAGGCACGAGGTGAATCGATCATCGTGCCATGCACGCTATCGGTTCCGTTGCCCTGGCGGTGTTCCTGATCGTCACAGGGGTCGCGCATTTCCTGGCGCCCGCCTACTTCCGCACGCTGGTACCCGCGTGGCTCCCCCGGGCGCGGCTCCTCGTCGCCGTCAGCGGGGCGGCGGAGATCGTGGTGGGTGCGCTGGTACTGGTCCCGTGCGGCAGGCAGTCCGGGGGCTGGGCCGCCACCGTCCTGATCACCTCCTACCTGGTGTCCCACGTGGACGCACTGCGCCGCGCGCACCCGGACCGGCCCCGGCTGCTGGAGCGGCCGGTCGGTGCGGTGGCTCGGCTGGTGACAAACGTCCTGTACATCGCCTGGGCGGTTGCCGTGGCCAAGCCGCCCGTACTCACAGTCACAATCACAGTCACAGAGGAAGTCATGCCATGAGTGCCATGAGCCATCGCATCGTCGTCGTGGGCGCCGGTTACGCCGGTCTGCTGGCGGCCAAGCGCCTCGCCCGCAAGCTGCGCCGGAGCGATGTCACGATCACGCTGGTCAACGCCTCGGACCGGTTCATCGAACGGGTCCGGCTCCATCAGCTGGCCGCCGGGCAGCCAGTGGCGGCGCTGTCATTGCGCCAGCAGCTCAGCGGTGCATCGGTCCAACTGGTCGTCGGACACGTGACCGCGATCGATACCACTGGCCGGACCGTGCGTATCGATACCACTGCCCGGACCGCGTGTATGGACGCCGAGCCCCGAGCGGTCGGCTACGACACCCTGGTGTACGCGCTGGGCAGTCGGGCGGCACGGCTCGACGACGTCCCGGGAGCAGCCGAGCACGCGTACGCTGTCGCCGGCCCTGAGCAGGCAACTCGGTTGCGGCACAGGATTGCCGGGATGGCGTCAGGCGGCACTGTCGCGGTGGTCGGCGCAGGCCTGACCGGGTTGGAAACCGCCTCGGAACTGGCCGAGAGTCGCCCCGAGTTGCGAGTCCGGCTGTTCACCGGTGCTGCTGACGCGGGATCCGGGCTCGCGCCACGCGCCCGGACCCACCTGCGGCGCGCGCTCGACCGGCTGGGCGTCTCGGTGCATCCGAAGTCCGTTGTCGCGGCGGTGCGGGAGGACGGCTTGGACACCCGCGACGGCGCGTCGTTCGCCGCTGACGCCGTCGTGTGGACCACCGGGTTCCAGGCGCCGGAGCTGGCGCGCGCGGCCGGATTCGCAACGGACGAGAGCGGCCGGATGCTCGTCGACACCACGCTGCGCTCGATCTCGCACCCCGAGGTGTACGCTGTCGGCGACGCGGCTGCCGCGGTGTCGGTGGGCGGAGCGCCGAGCCGAATGTCCTGCCAGGCGGCCCTGCCCATGGGCCGGGGTGTGGCCGACGTCGTTGCGGCTCGGCTGACGGGCCGGGAACCCGAACCCGTTCGGATCGGTTACACCTTCACCAACATCAGCCTTGGCCGGCGTGACGGTGTCGTCCAGTTCACCCACGCCGACGACCGCCCGCGCAGCCTCGTCCTGACAGGACGCGCCGCGGCGGCCTTCAAGGAGGCTGTCGTGCGAAGCACAGTACGGTCCGGGCCGCGGGGCGAGCCGGCCGGTGACGAGCCGGAGTTCTGAGCCAATCCCCCTACCGCAGAACGAAGTTGTGGCCTTTCGAGGTCCGCTGAGAAACGCGTCAGAAACGCGTCAGGAACGCGTCAGAACCACGACGGTCCGGCGTTCACGTACGGATCCTCCAGGGCGGCCGCTTCCTCGTCCGACAGCCGGAGCGTGAGCGCGTCGACGGCCTGCGGTAGATGGTGCCGCTCGGTGGCTCCGACGATGGACGCCGAGACCAGCGGATTGCGCAGCACCCAGGCGAGTGCGACCTGGGCCATGCTGACGCCACGGGCTTCGGCGAGTTGTTGCACAGTATCGATGACCGGCGCGTCGTGCTCGCTGTCAAAGGACCGCACGACGTGGTCGGTACGAGAGCGGGTGCTCTGCTCGCCGGCGGGGCGCGCAAGGCGGCCCTTCCCGTTGGGCGAATACGGCACCAGCCCCACGCCCATGTCGCCGCACATGGCCATGAGTTCCGGTTCGTCCTGCCTGCGCAGGAGGTTGTACTGGTTCTGCATGGACACGAAGCGGGTCCATCCGCCGAGGTCGGCGGCGTGCTGGAGCTTGGCGAACTGCCAGGCGTACATGGACGAGGCGCCGATGTAGCGGACCTTGCCGGCCTTGACGACGTCGTGCAGTGCCTCCATCGTCTCCTCGACCGGGGTGTCGTCATCGAAGCGGTGGATCTGGTACAGGTCGATGTAATCCGTGCCCAGCCGGGTCAGGGACGCATCCACCTGTTCCAGGATCGCCTTGCGGGACAGGCCCGCACCGCCCGGGCCGTCGTGCATCTTGCCGCGGACCTTGGTGGCGAGCACGATGTCCTCGCGCCGGGAGTACTCGGTGAGGGCGCGGCCGACGATCTCCTCGGAGGTCCCGGCCTGATAGACGTTGGCGGTGTCCCAGAAGGTGATGCCCAGCTCGACGGCCTGCCGGAAGAACGGTACAGCCTTGTCCTCAGTGAGCGCCCAGGGGTGGGCGCCGGGGACGGTCGGGTCGCCGTAACCGCGTTTTCGGTGGTCTTATCGGTGGCCTCAGTGGGTGGTGAAGCCGCCGTCGACCGGCAGGGCGACGCCGATGACGAAGCTGGCGCCGGGGCTGCACAGCCACAGGACGGCCTCGGCGATCTCCTCAGCACGGCCCAGCCTGCCGATGGGCTGCTGCTTCAGGATCTCGGCCATGGCGTCAGCCTGGCTTTCGAGCATGTCGGCGACCATGGGGGTGTCGATCGTGCCGGGGCACACTGCGTTGATGCGGATGCCCTTGGGGGCGTACTCGACCGCGGCGCTCTTGGTCAGGCCGATCACGCCGTGCTTGGAGGCGTGGTAGGCGGCGCGCTCGGGCAGCCCGACCAGGCCGCCGAGGGAGGAGCAGTTGACGATCGCGCCAGAGCCCTGGGTACGCATCTGGCGCAGCTCGTGCTTCTGAGCAGCCCAGACGCCGCGCAGGTTGACGGCGTTGACGCGGTCGAACTCCTCGGCCTTCTCATCGGCGGCGTCGGACGGCGGGGCCTGGATACCGGCGTTGTTGAAGGCCATGTCCAGGCGGCCGAAGGCGGAGACCGCGCGGTCGACTGCGGCGGCGGCCTGGTCCTCGTCGGTGACGTCGCACACCACACCGATGGCCTGGTGGCCGGCATCGATGAGTTCCTTGGCCGCCTTCTCCACGGCGTCCTTGTTGAGGTCGGCCAGGACGACGGCGGCACCGGCCTGGGCGAAGGCTCGGGCGGCGGCCAGTCCCATGCCGGAGGCGGCGCCGGTGACCAGGGCGACCTGGCCTTCGAAGTTGTACTGCGGGTTCACGAGAGGTCCCATCTGCTTGTTGTTGTGCTTTTCCGCGCGGATGCCCAGCGCCCCCCGCAGGGAGAGGCGGGCATCTGCTTCCCTTCCGTCCTGCGCCCTCCGTCCTGCGCCCTGCGCCCTGCGCCCTGCGCCCTGCGCCCGCCAGCGGTGCCGGCGGAGCGGCGGGGTGGCCAGTAGCTGGCCTGCTATCGATGAAACAGCAGGTCACAGGCGCGCGGAAGGACCCCTTGATACGTGTACTGGCAGTACACCCCTCGCACCCCAGGGGCGTCGTAACCTCGAAGACATGGACAACCGAAGCGAGGTCCGCGAGTTCCTCACCAGCCGCCGCGCCAAGATCACCCCGCAGCAGGCCGGCCTGCCCGCCGCAGGCCACCGGCGGGTGAAAGGGCTGCGCCGCGAGGAGGTCGCGATGCTCGCCGGCGTGAGCGCCGAGTACTACGCCCGCATGGAGCGCGGCAACCTCTCCGGTACCTCCGAGGCCGTCCTGGACGCCCTGGCCCGCGCACTGCAGCTCGACGACTCCGAGCGGGCCCACCTCATGGACCTGGCTCGCACCGCGAGCACCACCCGGCGTCCCATACGCCGCCGCACCGCCCAGCCCATCCGGCCCGGCCTGCAGCAATTGCTTGACGCGATGACCGAGGCGCCCGCGTTCATCCGCAACGGCCGCCTCGACGTCCTGGCCACCAACCGGCTCGGCAAGGCACTGTACTGGCCGCTGTTCCAGGACCCGGCCCGGCCGGTGAACATGGCCCGCTACCAGTTCCTCAACCCGGGCGCCGCCGAGTACATGACCGAACTGGACGCACAGCGTGCCACGGCTGCGGCACTGCTGCGCACCGAAGCGGGAAGGGACCCCTACAACCGTGAACTGAGCGACCTGATCGGCGAACTCTCCACCCAGAGCGAGGACTTCCGAACCCTGTGGGCCGCACACAACGTGCGCCTGCACCACACCGGCCTCAAGCGCTTCCACCACCCCGCCGTCGGCGACCTCACCCTCGCCTTCGAGGCCCTGCCCGTACCCAACGACCCCGGCCTCACCCTCACCGCCCTCAGCGCCGAAGCCGGCACGCCCGCCCACGACGCGCTGAAGCTGCTGGCCACCTGGTACGCCACCCTCGATCACAACGAGCCGCACCCGCATACCCGCACCAGGAAGTGAACCAGGATCCCCTCCCGTCTACGGCAACCGCCGGGTTCCGGGGCTGCGCCGGGGCGAGGTCGCGACGCTGGCCGGGGTGAGCGTCGAGTACTACACGCGGCTGGAGCGCGGCAGTCTCGGCGGGGTCTCCGACAGCGTCCTGGACGCGCTCGCCTCCGCACTGCGGCTCGATGACACCGAGCGGGCGCACCTGTACGACCTCGCGCGCGCCGCCAACACGCGCCCCGGCCGGGTGCGGCGCCGTCCCGAGCGGCCGAGTCTGCGGCCCGGGGTGGAGCGCATGGTCGGGGCGATGCCCACGCTGCCGGTGTGCGTGACGAACAGCCGCTTCGACGTCCTGCTCACCAATCCGCTCGGCCGCGCGCTGTACTCGGAGATGTACGCCGACCCGACCTGCGGGGCGAACACGGCCCGCTTCTGCTTCCTCAGCCCCGCGGCGCGACGGTTCTACACCGACTGGGAGCGCATCGCCCAGACGGCGGTGGGGGTGCCCCGGCGAACCCATGCGATCACAGCACTAGCTGAAGTCGAGATCAATCACCTGATAGATGGCGTCCCCCCGGTCAGCGATCTCCCAGGTCGCGAGGAGCACGTGATAGCCGGTGCGCTGTGGCAGTGGCACCTGGTGGGTGGTGGGATTGGAGGGAGTCAGCTCCGTCTGCATCGTCCAATAGGGCTGGGGCGTGAGCTCCACGGAATGGAACGGGTCTGTATCGAACTGGGAGCGCGCCAGGGGCTGGAAGGGGTTCCAGTTCTGCTTGGTGATGAAGTACGACCACCGACGCGTCGGATTGCTTACCGGGAATCGCCATTGCACGTCGAGCGTTTCGCCGGAAGCGACGTGGTGCTTCTGCCAGTGGGTGCCGGGCTCGTCCAGCTGGAAAGCTTCGGCCCTCCCGGCACTGGCGATCCGGCCGTCTGCGGGCGGCGCGGCGCTGGCGACGTCGGATTCGGCAATTCGATCGGTACCACCACTCTTCGTTGCGGGGAAGAACTTTCCCGCCGCAAGTTCCCCCCAGAGCCACTCAGGCAGGGAGGCGAATTCGGCACGGGTGGCTGGAGCGCTGATGTATCCGGGCACAGGAGTTCCTCCGATCGGTGAAGCACCAGTTTCTACGCGTCAGCAGGCGAGATCAACAACTCGATTCAGGCCACCACTGGGGCACTGGCTCAGTTGTTTCGAACGGACCGTCGGAAACGACCTAGGGCCGGCGCGCGTTGTTCGCCCTTTCGAGTGGACGGCCCATCTCCCTGACTACTGGGGCACTAATGTCCCCGTCATACAGAAGGTCACGCCTGCCTACAACGCAGAAGTCACCGGCACCGGCGGGCGCGACGGCACGGCCAAGTCCACTGACGGCAAGCTGGATACGAGACTCTCCACATCGAAGGAGCGGCGGCGCGGGGGGGCGATGGCACCAATCCGGAGCAACTGTTCGGCGCTGCCTACGCGAATGGCTTTCTGGGTTCGGTGAAGTTCGTCGCCGGCCAGCAGAAGATGAGCGACCCTTCGAGGGTTGGTTGGGTTTGCGCGTCGACGAGTGGGCTTCCAGTGCTCTCACCGCATAGGTTCACCGGATTGGTGTCTCCGGGTTCTGCGCCGGTTCAGGGAGCGATCGTGGTCGCCCAGGTACGGAACAGCGTGAGGGCCTCGGCGAGGTTTTCGGGGCCGCACGCGCCGTGGAAGGTCTTCTCAGCGGTCCAGGCCCAGACCCAGTTCTGCAGCTGGTCAAGACGCGCTGGACGCGGGCGTGCGGGACCGGAGGTCGGGCGGCCGCTCGACCGGGGCCGGCACCTCTTCAGCGTCGGTCGGATCGTTGTCATCCCGTCGACGGCGGCCGACGCGGCCGACGAGGTCGAGCAGTTTCCCGCCTACGCCCCTTACGCCATCCCGTACGTGGTGGTGGCGACCCTCGGTGTCGCCTGTGTGCAGGTCGCGCTCGTCGCCGTGTGGGGCCTGCTCGGCATGGTGCGGCACGGGGCGATCTTCACGCCGCGGGAGCCGCGTTCGCCATGCTCACCGTGATCATGCGCGGTCTCCTGCACCGGGCGACGGCGCTCCAGACGGAGATGGCCGAGGTCATCTGATGGCGATCGTCGTCGACCTGGACCGCCGGCTCGCCGAACGCGGCTTGGCGGTAGGGGAGTTCGCCGCCCTCATCGGCATCACCCCGGCCAACCTCGCCGTCCTCAAGAACGGCCGGGCGAAGGCGGTGCGGTTCACCACGCTCGACGCCATCTGCCGCGCCCTCGACTGCCGGCCCGGCGACGTACTGCGCTGGGTACCCGACGACGCCGGGGGAGACGTCCCGCTCCACTGACCCGCCGTGTGTTCTCCGCGTGGGGACGCCGCCGGCCGCCCGCACCGGCCCACCATGGCGGAGGCACCGCCGGGCCACGTATGGGGTGCGGTGCCTCCGCCGGTCGATCCGTATCCGTACTGCCGCTACACCCCGAGGGCGCCGAGTGCCGCCTGCATGGCGAAGACGCCGCCGAGGCCCAGGAGGGCGAGGACCGTGGTGTAGGTGGTGCGTGCCTTGATGGCGTCGAGGACCGACAGGTTGAAGTACTCCTTGAACATCCAGAAGCCGGGGTCGTTGACGTGCGAGAACGCGATGGAGCCGCAGGAGACCGCGAGCACCATCAGCTCCGGGTGGACACCGCTGCCGGCGGCGAGGGGTGCCGCGATGCCCGCCGCGGTGGTCACCGCGACCGTCGCGGAGCCGAGCGCGATGCGCAGGATGGCGGCGATCAGCCACGCCAGGAGGATCGGCGAGACGGTCCAGCCGTCGGTGAGGCTCTTGATGTAGTCGGCGATGCCCCCCTCGACCAGCACGTTCTTGAAGGCGCCGCCGGCACCGATGACCAGCAGGATCATCGCCATGGCCTTGGCCGCGTCACCGCACGACGCGGCCACGTCCCCCAGCGAGCGGCCGATGCGCGGGCCGAACGCCCAGGCTGCCAGGATCAGGGCGAGCAGCAGGGCGACCGGGGCCGAGCCGATGAAGGCGATCAGCGGCATCCCGGCGTGGTGTTCGCCGAGCGCCATCTCGGCCACCGAGGCGCCCGCGATGAGTACCACCGGGAAGAGCGCGACCGAGAGGGACCAGCCCATGCCGGGCATCTCCTCGTCGGTGAAGGAACGGTCGCTGACGAGTCCGGTGGGGATGGACGGGTTCATCCGGCGGACGAAGGCCAGCCGGGGCCATATCAGCGCGATGAGCGCGCCGGCCGGGACGGCGATGAACAGGCCGAAGAAGAGGGTCCTGCCGATGGAGGCGTCGAAGGTGGCAGCGACGGCGGTCGGGCCGGGGTGCGGCGGCAGGAAGCTGTGCATGGTGGACAGCGCGATGGACATCGGCAGGCCGATCCACAGCAGGTTCTTGCCGGTCACCCGGACCAGCGTGAACGCCACCGGCACGATGATGACGAAGGCCACCTCGTAGAACATGGTGACGCCGATGAGCATGGCCGTCACCACCATGGCGACCTGGACCCAGCGGTCGCCGAACCGGGCGGACATGGTGGTGGCGATCCGCTGGGCCGCACCGGAGTCGCCCATCACCCGGCCGACCATCGCACCGAGCCCGATCACGAGCATGGTGTCGCCGATCTGGCCGCCGACGCCCTCGCTGAGGACGTCGGGGATCTTCTCCGGGCTGATTCCCCGGACGACGGCCACGGCCACCGCGACCAGCAGCAGGGCGATGAACCCGTTGAGCTTGAGCCGGGTCATCAGGAACAGCAGCGCGACCACGCTGAGCGCCACGACGAGCAGGGGCATCTCACTTCTCCCTTGAAGTGATGCCGAGACGTGGGCCGCCGGAGGTGAGGACCTGGCGGGCCGGAATCCCGGGTGCTGAGTGGACGGGAAGAGGGTGCGAAGGCACAGGCCGGCTCAGCGCACCAGCGCCGGCCGCTTCGGATCGAACTTCCAGCCGGGGAGGAGGTACTGCATGCCCGCGGCGTCGTCGCGGCCGCCGAGGCCGAGGTCGAAGTAGAGCTGTTCGGCCGCCTCGACGCGTTCCATGTCGAGCTCGACGCCGAGCCCGGGGCGGTCGGGCAGGGCGATGGCACCGTCGCGGATGGCGAGCGGCTCGCGGGTCAGGTGCCGGCCGTCCTGCCAGATCCAGTGCGTGTCGATCGCGGTGATGTCGCCGGGCGCGGCGGCGGCGACGTGGGTGAACATCGCCAGTGACACGTCGAAGTGGTTGTTGGAGTGCGAGCCCCAGGTCAGTCCCCAGGCGTCGCACAGCTGGGCCACGCGGACCGAGCCGTTCATGGTCCAGAAGTGCGGGTCGGCGAGCGGGATGTCGACGGCGTCGGACTTGACCGCGTGGCCGAGCTGCCGCCAGTCCGTCGCGATCATGTTGGTGGCGGTGGGCAGGCCGGTGGCGCGCCGGAACTCGGCCATCGTCTCCCGTCCCGAGTAGCCGCCCTCGCCGCCGCAGGGGTCCTCGGCGTACGCCAGGACGTCGCGCAGTCCGCGCCCGAGCTCGATGGCGTCCTTCAGCAGCCAGGCGCCGTTGGGGTCGAGGGTGATGCGGGCCTCGGGGAAGCGCTCGGCGAGGGCCGTGACGGCGGCGGCCTCGGCGGGGCCGTCCAGTACGCCGCCCTTGAGCTTGAAGTCCTGGAAGCCGTACCGCTCCTGGGCCGCCTCGGCGAGCCGGACGACGGCCTCGGGCGTGAGCGCTTCCTCGTCGCGCAGCCGCAGCCAGTCGTCCTTGGCGTCGGGGTCGTGGCGGTAGGGCAGGTCGGTGCGCGTCCGGTCGCCGACGTAGAAGAGGTAGCCGAGGACGGGAACGCTGGTGCGCTGGACGCCCTCACCGAGCAGTGCGGCGGTCGGTACGCCGAGGTGCTGACCGAGCAGGTCGAGCAGGGCGGACTCGACGGCGGTCACCGCGTGCACGGTGACGCGCAGGTCGAAGGTCTGGGCGCCGCGGCCGCCGGAGTCGCGGTCGTTGAACCGCTCGCGTATCGCCCGCAGCACGGCGTGCGGGTCGCCGACGGACCGGCCGACGACCAGGTCGCGGGCCTCTTCCAGGGTGGTGCGGATGCCCTCTCCACCGGGTACCTCGCCGACGCCGGTGCGGCCCTCGGAGTCGGTGAGCAGCACCAGGTTGCGGGTGAAGTACGGGGCGTGGGCGCCACTGAGGTTCAGCAGCATGCTGTCCTGGCCGGCGACCGGGATGACGCGCATCGCGGTGACGACGGGCGTACCGGCAGGGGGTGTGGTGGTCATGGTGCGGTGCCTTTCGGAGCGGATGCGGCGGGTGTGCCCGGCGGCCGGGCGGCGGTGCCGGTGGTGCCGGGCGGGTGGCGGCGGCTCAGGCGCCGATGCGCCGGACGAGGGCGGTGAGCTGTTCCAGCTCGGCCGGTTCCAGGTCGGTGAGCGGCGCGCGCACCGGTCCCGCCGGGTGGCCGGTGACCGTCATGCCGGCCTTGACGATGGACACCGCGTAGCCCGGCTTGCGGTCACGGATCCGCGTGTAGGGCAGGACGAAGTCGCGGAGCATGCGCAGTACGTCGGTACGGCGGCGCTCCCGGACCGCCGCGTAGAAGTCGAGGGCGAACTCGGGTACGAAGTTGAAGAGGGCCGAGGAGTAGGTGGTCACGCCCACTTCGAGGAGCGGCAGGGCGTAGGTCTCGGCCGTGGGGAGGCCGCCGATGTAGGTGAGGCGGTCGCCCAGCCGGGCGTGCAGCCGGGTGAGGGGGTCGATGTCGCCGACGCCGTCCTTGAAGCCGATCAGGTTGGGGCAGCGCTCGGCGAGGCGGGCGACGGTGTCCGGCGCGTAGACGGCGTTGGACCGGCTGTAGACGATGACGCCGAGGCCGGTGGCCCGGCAGACCGCCTCGACGTGTGCGGCGAGCCCGTCCTGCGGGGCCTCGGTGAGGTACGGCGGGAAGAGCAGCAGGCCGTCGGCGCCGGCGCGCTCGGCGGCCTTGGCGAACTCGACGGCGGTCGACGTGCCGTGGCCGGCCGGGGCGACGATCGGGGTTCCGGCGGGCGCGCTGTCCACGGCGGCGGTGACGACCCGCTCCACCTCCGCCGGGGAGAGCGAAAAGAATTCCCCGGTGCCGCCGGCCGCGAAGAGGCCCGCCACGTCGTACTTGCCGAGGCGTGCGACGTTCGCCCGGTACGCGTCCTCGTCGAAGGCGTGGTCCTCGGTGCGGAAGTGGGTCACCGGGAAGGAGAGCAGGCCGGAGCCGAGGCGTCGGCCCAGGTCAGCAGGGGTGAGGTCGGTCATGGCAGGGGGCTCCTGGCGTAGCGCGGAGACGTGCGGCTCACGCGGCTTCCCGTCCCGGGCGCGGCCCGTCCACGGCCTCCGGAACTTCCGCGGGGGGGGGCGGGGCGCTCGGTGCTGCCCGGGCGGAAGCCGCTTCGAATTGCTGGCCGGAACGTTAAGAGCCTGTTGCGATGCGGGTCCAACACCATTTCGGCATCCTGCGATACCCGGCGCGTATCGTTCCGCGCGCCCGATGGTGCGGTGTCTCACCGGCCGGCACCGAGGCGCCGGGGGCATTCCTCACAGATGCCGCAGGAGGGCGTGCAGGGCCGGGTTGTCATTGGCCTTGCGCCACACCAGGTGCAGCTCGACGGGGGTGGGGTCGGGCAGTTCCAGGGGCCGGAAAGTGATGCCGGAGAACCGCATCTGGGCGGCCGCCTCGGGAACGAAGGCGATGCCCCAGCCCGCGTTGACCATCGCCAGCAGGCTGTGCACCTGGCTGAGGTACTGGGTGAAGCGCGGGGTGACGCGGGCCTCCCGGAAGATGCTGACCAGCAGTTCGTGGAAGTAGCGGGCCTCCACCGGCGAGTACATGAGCACCTGCTGCCCGTCGAAGTCGCCGATGCGCAGCGGATCGTCGCCGGCGCCGAGCGGGTGGTCGCGGGGCACGGCGGCCAGCAGGCCCTCCCGGATGGCGGGGCGGGTCGCCAGGTCGGGCCCGGTGCTGGAAGGGCGGATCATGCCGAGGTCGAGGGAGCCCTCGGTGATCGCTTCGAGCTGGTCGCGGGTGACCTTCTCGCGCAGCACGATCTCCGTGCCGGGCATCGTGGAGCGGGCCACGTCGAGCAGTGTGCCGAGTGCGGAGTAGGCGCTGGCCGCGGTGAATCCGATGGCGATGGCGCCGGCCTCTCCGGCGGAGACCTGCTTGGCGGAGAGGGTGGCCGCTTCGGCCTGGCGGAGGATGTTGCGTGCTTCGTTGAGGAAGGCCCGGCCGGCGGGCGTGAGGCGGACGGTGCGGTTCGTACGGTCCAGGAGCTGCACGCCCAGTTCGTGTTCGAGCAGTTGTATTTGCCGGCTCAGCGGGGGCTGGGTCATGCGCAGGCGCTCGGCAGCCCGGGTGAAGTGCAGCTCCTCGGCCACCGCGACAAAGCTCACCAACTGCACGAGCGTAAACACTGATGCCCTCCCGGTATTGAATCATCCAAAAACTAAGTTGGACGTGGATCAATCGCCGACCTTAGCGTCAGGAAAAACCCACGGAGAGCCGCCCCTCCCCCGCAGACGCTTCGCCACGAGCCCTTGCCGTACCGGGCCGGACTGGCGTATTCCCGCTCCGCCCGCCCACGCGGCCGACGGCGTCCGCAACCGCCTTCCGCTCCATCCGCCCACTACCCCAGGGACACAAGTGGTGACCATGACGCACACAGCCACCTCCGCCGCCGGCCGTCGCGGCGAGGTGACCCTCGACACCATCGCCTGGCTCAAGCTCTCCTCGGTGACCCTGCCGCTGGCCACGCCGATCAGCGACGCCAAGGTGCTCACCGGGCGGCAGAAGCCGATGACCGAGGTGGCCATGCTGTTCGTCGAGATCGAGACCGAGCAGGGGCACCGGGGCATCGGCTTCAGCTACTCCAAGCGCGCCGGCGGACCGGCCCAGTACGCCCACGCCAAGGAGATCGCCGACGAGCTGATCGGCGAGGACCCGAGCGACATCGGCAAGCTGTGGACCAAGCTCGTATGGGCCGGCGCCTCGGTCGGACGCAGTGGTGTCGCCACTCAGGCCATCGCCGCCGTCGACGTCGCCCTGTGGGACCTGAAGGCCAAGCGGGCCGGGCTGCCGCTGGCCAAGCTGCTGGGCGCCCACCGCGACTCGGTGCGCTGTTACAACACCTCCGGCGGCTTCCTGCACACCCCCACGGAGCAGGTCCTCGACAACGCCACCGCCTCACTGGCCAGCGGCATCGGCGGCATCAAGATCAAGGTCGGACACCCGGACGGCAAGGTGGACCTGCGCCGCCTCACCGCCGTACGCGAGCGCATCGGCGACGACGTGCCGTTGATGGTCGACGCCAACCAGCAGTGGGACCGGCCCACTGCCCAGCGCATGGGCCGCGCCATGGAGGAGTTCGGCCTCGTCTGGATCGAGGAACCGCTCGACGCCTACGACGCGGAGGGGCACGCGGCCCTCGCCGCCTCGCTGGACACCCCGGTCGCCACCGGCGAGATGCTGGCCAGCGTCGCCGAGCACTACGAACTCATCCGGCAGAAGGCCGCCGACGTCATCCAGCCGGACGCCCCGCGCATCGGCGGCATCACCCAGTTCCTGAAGCTCGCCGCGCTGGCCGAGCACCATCACCTCCAGCTCGCCCCGCACTTCGCCATGGAGATCCACCTCCACCTCGCCGCCGCCTACCCCATCGAGCCGTGGGTGGAGCACTTCGACTGGCTGGAGCCGCTGTTCAACGAGCGCCTCACGATCAGCGACGGACGAATGCACGTCCCCGCACGCCCCGGCCTCGGAATCACCCTCAGCGAGCAGGCCCGCGCCTGGACGCAGGCCACGCACGAGGCCGGCAAGCGCCCCTGAACCCTCCGTACCGCTCCCCCGACCGCCCGCCCGGCGCCTCGCCGCCGGCGGCACCCGCCCGGCGCGG
>NZ_JBEPFC010000120.1:0-23541 GCF_040301705.1 Streptomyces sp. NPDC000151
TCCTTGTGGTCCCGGATGAAGTTCTGCGCCTTGGTCTTCAGCGCCGCCAGCTTGGGAACCAGCGGGCGGATCTCATCCGCGTAGGAGGACAGCGCGGAGGCCACCGTCTCCAGGTCGTCGGCGAAACCGTCGGCGCGGTCCTGCACCGGTTTCGTCGTCGCGAAGAGCTGCTCGGCCTCGGGGGCCTTGTAGTACGCGGACAGGCCCTGGAAATGGGAGTGGACGTCCGAGCCGGTGGTGCGGATGTGCCCGGCATCCGACTTCAGCGCGGCATGGTCCTTCTCCAGCTGCTCCAGATCGCCGGTGTACTGGGGGATTTGGTCCGGCTTCAGCTCGATCTTCACGACTGCTGCGCCCCCGGCTTCTTCGGGTCCAGGTCCACCGCGCCGAGGGCCTTGTGCTGGGCGTCGGCGGCCATGTCCAGGTCGCCGTTGAGGTAGGCGGTGGTGGCGTCCACCGCGCCCGTGAGGGACTTGCCGGCCCGGGCGGCGATGAACTTCAGGTCGTTGGTGGTGTGCTCGGCGAACTGCGACAGGGCCAGCGCCACCAGACCGCCCGCGGCCTTCTCCCCGCCCTTGCCGCCCTGACCGCCGCCGTGCGCTTCGCCCTCGGCAGTGATCGTGCCCGCGCTGCTCGCGGCGGACTGCAGATGCTCCCCGTACGCCTTGGCGTGCCCCTCGATCTTCCCGGCGAATTCACCGGTCGTCTTCAGCACGCTCGAAATGCCCTGCGGATGCAGGTCCCAGCCCGCCATGCCTACCCACGCTCCCCGTTACCGTCCCGCCCGTTGCCGAGCGGGTCAGCCGATGTTGTCGACCGCAGCCTTGGCCTTGGACAGCGTGTGCTGCGCCGTGCCGTCGTTCTTCTCCAGCGTCGTCTTCAGCAGCTGGATGATGTTCTTGACCTCCTGCGAGGCACGGTTCCAGCGCAGCTCCTTGCCGTGGTACTCATCCGCCACGCCATCGGCGGTGAAGTCCGCCATCGCCGCCTTCACCTGACCGTCGCGCGCCGTGATCACCTGCTCCAGCCGCGCGATCACCGTCTGGATATTGCCCTGCGCATCACCCGACGCCGTCGTGTCGTACGAACGACGATCCTGTCCACCAGCCATCACACACACTCCCCGTCACACACACCGGCCCACCCAGCAGCCGGAAGACAATTGATCAGCGGTCGCCGAAACGCGCCGCGCCCAACGATCAGCGGCTGCCGAAGCGCGCCGCGCCCAACGATCAGCGGCCGCCGAAGCGCGCCGCGTCGAAATTCGCCGCCGACATCTGCTGCCGCGCGTTGTCCCCGTGCTCCTGATCGCCGGAGCTGAACGCCGCGTCCATGCCCTTCTGGCCGCCGAGAATCCCCGACAGGGAACTCTGCAGCGACGACGCGATCTCGTCCGAGTGGGCCTTGAACCGGTCGAAGGCGGCCTTGCCGGAGCCGTTGAACTTGCCCTCCAACGGCGCCGCCGCATCGACCAGCTGCCGGATCAGCGAGCCCAGGTCCTCACTCGACCCACGCGACTTCGACTGCAGCGTCGACAACGTCTGCGATCCCATGTCGAACTTCATCAGGCTCCCCCTGCCGGCTGGACGGCTGTCGTTTTAAGTGGAGCCATATTTATCAAGTCGGGGTGGGTGCTGCAATCGAGGGTACGGAGCCTGTGGATAACCATGTGGCGGCGTACCGAAAAGCCGCCCGACTACGACCCGATGATCCCGTTACGGCATAGATTCGGTATATGAAGATCCTCAGTGTGAACGTCGGGGCGGCGAAGGCGGTCGAGTACACCGACGCGCCGTCCGGAACGACCGGTATCGACAAGCAGCCGGTGACCGGGCCGGTGCGGGTGACCGCCCCCGGCCCCGCCGGAGTCGGGGCGAGCGGGGTGGCCGGGGACTCGGTCTGCGACCTGCGCTACCACGGGGGCGACGACCGGGCCGTCTACGCGTTCGCGCGGGAGGACCTGGACGCGTGGGAGCAGGAGCTGGGGCGGCCGCTGGCCAACGGCGCGTTCGGGGAAAACCTCACCACCGCGGCGATGGACCTGCGGGAGGCGCTGGTCGGCGAGCGGTGGCGGGTCGGCGACGAGGTCGTGCTGGAGGTGACGGGGGGCCGTATCCCGTGCCGTACGTTCGCGGGCCGGCTCGCCGAGAAGGGCTGGCTGCGGCGGTTCACGCTGGCGGGCTCCTCGGGGGCGATGCTGCGCGTCATCGAGCCGGGGGAGTTCAGCGCCGGCGACCGGGTCGAGGTGGTGGACCGCCCGGATCACGACGTCACGGTCGGGCGGCTGTTCCGCGCCGTGACGACCGAGCGCAAGTCGCTGCCGGACATGCTGGTCGCCGCGGAGTGGATGGAACGCGAGCAGCTGGAGATCGCCCGGAAGTACGCCGCCAAGTACGGGAGCCGGTGAGCGAGTACGCCGGTGAGCCGGTCACGTACGGGAGCCGCTGAGCCAGTACGCCGGTGAGCGAGTACGTCGGTGAGCCAGTACGCGGTACCTGTCCTACCGGGCCTGTCCTACCGGGCCTGTCCTAGCGGCGTGCCGCGCCGGACGGGCGGAGGCGGTTCATGACACTCATGTACGAGGCGGGGAAGAGGCGGGCCAGCAGGTCGGGGACGACGGCGGAGGCGGCGATCAGGACCCGGGGCCTGCGGGCGCGGATGCCCGCCAGGATCTGCTCGGCGGCCTTGTCGGCCGGGTAGGTCAGCAGCTTGGCGAAGCTCTCCTTGCCCGCGCGGGACTCGGCCGCGTCGGCCGCGGCGGCCACGCGGGCGTTCTCGGCGATACGGGTGCGGATGCCGCCGGGGTGGACGGTGGTGACGCCGGTGGCGCGGTCGGCGAGCTCGTGGCGGAGGGACTCGCTGAAGCCGCGCAGCGCGAACTTGCTGGCGGCGTAGGCCGACTGGCCGGGCGGCGCGATCAGCCCGAAGAGGCTGGAGACGTTGACGATGTGGCTGCCGGGGGAGCGCAGGAGGTGCGGAAGGAAGAGGCGGGTGAGCGCCACCGGGGCGCGGAAGTTGACGGCCAGCACCCAGTCGAACTCCTCGGCCGTCAGCTGCTCGAAGCGGCCGCCGAGCGCCACCCCGGCGTTGTTGATCAGGAGCGTGATGCGCGGATGGGCCTCGGTGATCCGGGTGACGAGGGCGTCCAGTCCGTCGGTGTCGGAGAGGTCGGCCACGTGGGTGTCGACGGTCAGGTGCGGGTGCCCGGCGCGCACCTTGGCGGCGACGTCCGCCAGCCGGTCGGCGTCCCGGTCGATGAGGACGAGTCCGCTGCCGCGCGCCGCGAGCCCGTAGGCCAGCTGCTCGCCCATGCCGCCGGCCGCGCCGGTCACGACCGCGGTACCTCCGGCGAAACGGTACGGGGAGAGGGCGGCGGCAGGCATGGGGCTCCTCCGGGGTGGGCGGGCTTCGGTGATCTCCGGCCGCACCAGTCTGCCCGTGAAGCACCGCGCCCGGCTTGACCCTGCACGACAGAGGCTTGCCTCTGGACGACACGGGGCCGGCCCTTGGACGACACCCGGGGTCAGCTCGTACCACTCTCCGGAAGCAGTCCCCCGCGCCGCACCCCCGTCGGCGACACCCCCCACCACCGCCGGCAGCAGCGGGTCAGGGCCGACTGTTCGGAGAGGCCGAGGAGGGCGGCGATCTGGGTCATGGGGATGGCGGTGCCCGTGAGGTAGTGGCGGGCGGCCTGGCGGCGTGCGTCGTCGAGGATCGCGGCGTACGTCGTGCCCTCGTCGCGCAGCCGCCGCTGCAGGGTGCGCGGGTGGATGCTGAGCAGCCGGGCGACCGCGCCGATGTCGGGCGGGGTGGTGCCCAGGGACTGCTGTACCGCGCCGCGGACCCGGAGGACGAGATCGGCGCGTTCGTCCGGCGCCTGTTCGGCGAGGAACGCCAGGGCGAGCCGGCGGAGGTGTTCGTCGCCGCCCGCGAGCGGCCGGTCGCCGAGGCTCTTCGGTACGCGGAGCAGGGCGGCGGGGCGGGCGACGCGTACGGGGGCGCCGAAGAACTCCTCGTACGTGGAGAGAGGCGCGGCGGGGCGGTACGGGAGCTCTACAGTACGGAGCCCGTAGGGGCCGTCGACGAGGAACTGGATCGCGCGGTGCAGGAAGCCGAGGCCCAGGTCGGTGCCCTGGACGGGGGCGGGGAGGCCGGGGTGCGGGCCGTAGCGGAGGGCGGCGATGCCCGGCGCGTCGTACGGGTCGGGTTCGAGGGTGAGGCTGAGGGCCTGCGCGTGGACGAAGAGGTAGCGCGAGGTGCATTCGAGCGCGTCGGCGACGGTGGGGGAGTGCTGGATGGCCAGGGCCAGCGCGCCGAGCATGCCGAAGTCCTGGCGGGTCGCGACGCGCAGGCCGAGGTCGGGGCGGTCCAGCCCGGCGGCGGCCAGCTCCAGCACCCTCGTCATGGCCTGGTCGTCGACCAGGAGGTCGTCGGTGTCGAGCGCGGCGACGGGCAGGCCGGCGGCCGCGGCGTACTCCTCGGCGTCGCCGCCCAGCTCGGCGACCGTCGCACGGAAGCCGCGCAGCCCCGCCGATCTGATCACCGACATGCTGAGAGCCTGTGTCCGGTCACCGACATGTCGTTCAGGGTCAAATACGTGTCGTGTGAAGTCAAGAACCCCACCCGCCCCATTGCGCAGACTGGGGCCATGACGAATTCCGACGGCCGGCGGCCGGACTCCGAGCACCTTGATGTCGTGATCGTGGGCGCCGGGCTGTCCGGCGTGGGCGCGGCGTACCGGCTGCGGACGGAGTGCCCGGGGCGCTCGTACGCGATCCTGGAGGCCCGCGCGTCCATGGGCGGCACCTGGGATCTCTTCCGCTACCCCGGCATCCGCTCGGACTCCGACATGTTCACGCTCGGCTATCCGTTCAAACCGTGGCGGGACGCCAAGTCGATCGCCGACGGACCGTCGATCCTGCGGTACATCAAGGAGACGGCGGCGGAATTCGGGATCGACCGGCACATCCGGTACCGCACGAAGGTGCTCTCCGCCGACTGGTCGACGCGCGACGCGCGCTGGACGCTGACCCTCGAACGCACCGACGAGGCGACGGGCGAAGCCGTACGCTCCACCCTGACCTGCGACTTCCTGTACTCCTGCGCCGGGTACTACGACTACGACCGGGGTCACGCGCCCGACTTCCCCGGCCTCGGCTCCTTCACCGGGACCGTCGTCCACCCGCAGTTCTGGCCCGAGGACCTGGACTACGCGGGCAAGCGCGTCGTCGTCATCGGCAGTGGGGCCACCGCCGTCACGCTCGTGCCCGCGATGGCCGGCCGGGCCGAGCGGGTCACGATGCTGCAGCGCACGCCGACCTGGATCAGCGCCGTGCCCGGCCGGGACAAGATCGCCGACAAGGTGCGGGGCGTGCTGCCCGCGGGCGTGGCCCACCGCGCCGTGCGGACCAAGAACATCCTCTTCGGGATCGGCTTCTACCAGTTCTGCCGGCGCCGCCCGCAGGCCGCGCGGAAGCTGCTCACCCGTCTGAACACCCGCGTCCTGAAGGACGAGCAGGCCGTGCGGGACCACTTCACGCCCTCGTACAACCCCTGGGACCAGCGGCTGTGCGCGGTGCCGGACGCCGACCTCTTCAAGGCGCTGAAGCAGGGCCGGGCCGAGGTCGTCACCGACCACATCGACACCTTCGTGCCCGAGGGCATCCGGCTGAAGTCGGGGAAGGTGCTGGAGGCGGACGTCGTCGTCACCGCCACCGGGCTGCGGCTGCTCGCCTTCGGCGGCATCACTCCGCAGATCGACGGGCGGCCGGTCGAGCTGTCGCGGCAGTTCGTGTGGCGCGGCGCGATGATGACCGGCGTGCCCAACTTCGCCGTCTGCATCGGCTACACCAACGCCTCCTGGACGCTCCGCGCCGACCTCACCTCGCGGCTGGTGTGCAAGGTGCTGAACTACATGGACCGCAACGACTACGCGGCCGTGGTGCCCGAGCCCGGCGGTCCGCTCGCCGAGCGGCCGCTGCTCGACCTCGCCGCCGGATACGTCAAGCGCTCCATCGACGCGTTCCCGCGCCAGGGCGACCGCGGGCCGTGGAAGGTACGCCAGAACTACGTGCTGGACGCCGCCACGACGATGCGGACGAACCTCGGGCGCACGCTGAAGCCCACGCCCCGCGCGGCGGTGCGCCGCGGGCAGCAGGCGCCGGGCCGCGAGCCGGAGCACGCGCCGGGCGGTACGCCGGGGCAGGACCGGGCGCACACGCGGGCGGAGGCCGCCAAGTGACCGCCACCGACACGGTGTACGTAGACGTCGACGGGCATCCCGTACGCGTACGCGTCAGCGGGGAAGCGAACGGCGAGGCGACCGGCGAGGCGACCGGCGACGGCCCGCCCGTCGTGCTGCTGCACGGCATCGCGCGCAGCCTGGAGGACTGGCAGCTCACCCACGACCTGCTCGCGGCGCGCGGCCACCGGGTCATCAGCACCGACCTGCCCGGCTTCGGCCTGACCCGGCGCATGAAGGGCCGCACCGGGCTCGCCTCCTTCGCGCGGGCCGTGATCGGCGTGCTGGACGCGCTGGGGGAGCGACGGCCCGTGCACCTGATGGGCAATTCGCTCGGCGGCGCGGTCGCCATGACCGTCGCGGCGGAGTACCCGGACCGGGTGGCAGCCCTCGTCCTCGCCAACAGCGCCGGCTTCGGCCGCGAGGCCAACCTCTCGCCGCGCTCCATGGGGTACGCCGCACTGGCGGCGCTGCCCGGTGTCGGAAAGCGGTTCCGGGTCCGGGCCCGGGAGGCCGGCGTCCAGGTCAACCGCGACCTGTTCCACGACCCGCGGCACGCCACGGAGGAGCTGATCCGGCACGCCGGGCTGGTCGGCCGGCAGCCCGACTTCCGCGGCACCTTCATGGCCACGCTGCTGAGCCTGGGCGTGCCGGTCCTCGGGTCGTACCCCGGCTGGCGCCGCGCCCTCCTCGCGCGGACCGCGGCGGCCCGCGTGCCCACCCTCGTCGTCTGGGGCGACGCGGACGCGGTATTGCCGGTGAAGCACTTCCACGCCGCGGTGGCCGCGCTGCCGCACGCCCGCAGCCACCTCTTTCCCGCCACCGGGCACATGCCCCAGATCGAGCGGGCGGCGGAATTCACGGAGCTGGCGGCCGGGTTCCTGGACAGCGTGGCGGGCCCCACGAAGGATGCTGCGGGGGACGGCTCCGTAAAGGACGCCGCGGGAGACGGCGCCGGGAGCGCGGCGGCGAGGGGCACCGCGAAGGGGTGAGGTGAGCGATGGCGGGGACGTGCGCGCCGGCCACGCAGGCCGCACCGGTACCGGCCCCGCTGCGCGCCCGCTACGAGGTCACCCGCTCGACGGTGGCCGGCCGCCCGGTCCTGCGGCTCGCCCCGCGCCGCGGCGCCACCGGCCGCCACCTGCTCTACACGCACGGCGGCGCGTACGCCTTCCCGCTGCAGACCGCGCACTGGTGGCTCCTCCAGCACGCCGCCAAGGGCACCGGCGTCACCCTCACCGTGCCGCTCTACCGGCTCGCCCCCGAGGGTGACGCGCCAGCGGCGTACTCCCTGCTGCGTACGGTCTACGACGCCCTGTGCGCCGAGGCGGGGTCCGGGAACGTCACCCTCGGCGGCGACTCGGCCGGCGGCGGGCTCGCGCTCGGCCAGGCCGTCGCGTACCGGGACGCGGGCCTGCCCCCGCCGCGTCAGGTACTGCTGTTCTCGCCGTGGCTGGACCTCACGATGTCGCACCCCGCGCTGCCGGCGCTGGAGCCCCTCGACCCGCTGCTCCGTACCGATGACCTGATCGAGGCCGGGCGGCTGTGGGCGCACGGCGCCGATCCGCGCTGCCCGCTGCTCAGCCCGCGGTTCGCGGACGTGGCCGGGCTGCCGCCGGTGCACGTCTTCCAGGGCGGCCGGGACCTCTTCGCCGCCGACGCGCGGCTGCTGGGTGACCGGCTGGCGGCGGCCGGCAACGGCGGCACGTTCACGTGCGAGCCGGAGGCGGGCCACGTGTACGTGAGCGCGGTGTGGACCCCTGAGGCGCGGCGGTCCCTGGCCGGGGTCCGCCGACTGCTGAGCAAGTGGGTTGATCCTACGAAGAGTTGAGCTGTGAGTCAGGGTAATTGACAGAGTGTCAGTTGGCTGGAACGCGCCTCTCGGGACGGCGTGTTACCCGCGGTACAACATCGAGATGACTTTTCCGAGACTGACGCGAAGAACCGTCCTGGCAGGTCTGGGCAGCGTGCCGCTGGCCGCAGGGATCGCCGGTGCGGCCCCGCAGACGAAGGCGCCGCCCGCACCCGACGACCGCGCCCGCCCCACCCTCCTCCGCAACGCCGACCTCGTCCTCACCATGGACCCCGACATCGGGGCCGGCGAGCTGGGCACCCTTGAGCACGCGGACGTACTGATGCGGGGCGGCCGGCTGGCCGCGGTGGGGCACGGGCTGACCGCCCCGGAGGGCGCCCGCGTGGTGGACGCGCGCGGCAAGCTCGTCCTCCCCGGCTTCGTCGACCTGCACAACCACCTGTGGCAGTCCAGCATCCGCGGCGGCTGCTCGGACCAGGACCTGAACGGCTGGCTGGCCGCCTGCAACCGCGCCACCCTCCCCAAGATCGACGCCGCGGACATGTACCGCTTCGTACACCTCGCCGCCCTGGACGCCCTGCAGGCCGGCGTCACCACCGTCGTCGACTGGGTGCACGCCATCCCGTACGACACCAGCGAGCAGTACATCCGGGCGCTGGACGACACCGGGCTGCGCTTTGTGTACGCGATGGCGCAGACCGCCGACGCGATCGGCCTCCTCCCGCGCGTCAAGAAGGAGCTGCTGGACCCGCTGCCGCTGGCCTCCGCGCAGGTGTCCGTGCACGCGGGCATGAAGGCCGTACCGGAGCTGCGCCGCTTCCGCGAAGTCGCGGACGACCTTGGCCTCATGCTCAACTCCCATGTACTGGAGCACCGCGACGACCGCGCGGACGACCCCATCCGCTCGCTCCGCGAGGCCGGCGCCTTCGGGCCCGGGCTGCTGATGAACCACGCGATCCACCTCATCGACGAGGAGATCGCGCTGACCGCGGAGCACGACGTGCGGGTGGCGCACTGCCCGCTCAGCAACATGCGGCTGGCCTCCGGGATCATGCCGCTGCCCGCCATGCACCGGCGCGGCGTCAAGGCTGGGCTCGGCCACGACGGCGGCACCAACGACACCTCGGACATGTTCAACGTCATGAAGGCCGCGGTCGGGCTCCAGCGCGCGCTGCACGAGGACGCGGAGATCCACCCCACCCTCCCGGCCGTGCTGCGGATGGCGACGCTCGGCGGCGCCGAGTGCATCGGGATGGCCGACCGGATCGGCTCCCTGACGCCCGGCAAGCGCGCCGACGTCCTCGTACTCGACCCCGGCACGCTCAACTTCGCGCCCCGCTTCGACTGGATCAGCCAGATCGTCCTCAACGGCCAGCCGCCGAACGTCTCCCACGTCTTCGTCGACGGACAGCCGCGCAAGGCCCACGGCGAGCTGGTCGGCGTCGACACGGAGGCGGTGGTACGAGAGGCGGAGCGCGCGGCCGCACACGTCCGGGCCGCTGCCTGACCGCCGCGTCAGCCCGGGCTCGCGTCGCGTCGCCGCGCGAACCGGGCACGAGCGGCGTCGTGGGCGCCGCGCAGCAGCCGCACGATCGTGTCCGTCGTCGCCTCACCGGGATTGACGACAGAGACCCAGCCGAGCGAGCCGTACACCGGATGCGGCAGCACACTGTCGGTGGCCGCGTGGTCGCGCGGGCGGCCGAGGCCGCGCGGCTCCTCCCCGGTGAGCTCCTGGAACGTCGCACGGTCGACGTGGACGTTCACGCGCCAGCGGCCCGGAGGGTCGAGGTCGGAAGCGGTGTCGTCGGGGTAGTTCTTGGTGACGATCGTCCCGTACGGCTGGACGCGGTGCGGAATCCGGCCGTCGGGGGCGTAGTAGAAGAACGCGTCCCCCCCCATGTGAGCTCGGGAAATCCGCCTTCGCCCGGTCCCGGGACGACCACGAGTGCCCCGTCGAAGCCCCGCACGGTCGCGAGGATCTGTGCCATCTGTTCCATACTCATGGTTCAAGCGTCACCTTCAAGTGCTGAT
The DNA here is from genome assembly GCF_040301705.1 of Streptomyces sp. NPDC000151. Taxonomy (NCBI): domain Bacteria; kingdom Bacillati; phylum Actinomycetota; class Actinomycetes; order Kitasatosporales; family Streptomycetaceae; genus Streptomyces; species Streptomyces sp. NPDC000151. The sequence continues at coordinate 10,086 of NZ_JBEPFC010000120.1, forward strand.
GTGGGGTTGGCCATGGGCGAGCCGGTGAGCGGTGCGCCACGCGTACGGCTCGGAACAGTCGATGTCGCCCGGGCGTCGGAGTACTCGGTGCAACAGGTGCGCGACCTGGAGCGGCTGGGAGTCATTCCCCCGGCCGCCCGGTCGAGCAACGGCTACCGGTCCTACACACCCGCTCACGTGCACGCTCTTCGTGCCTATCGAGGACTCGCGGCTGCCGTGGGGCCGGTGGCCGCACGGCAGCTGCTCGCGGAGCTGCGCACAGCGACGATCGAGAGGGCGGCCGCGGAGATCAACGCGGTCCACGTCCGGCTCGCGCGGGAACGGGACGAGGCGCTGCGGGCCCAACAGGCCCTGCGTGCGATCCAGGCCGAAACGCGCACACCCGAGCCCGAGCGGGGGAGTGACGCGATGACGATCACAGAGCTCGCCGGGGCGCTCGGTGTACGTCCCTCGACGCTGCGGTTCTGGGAGCAGGAAGGGCTCGTCCTCCCCGAGCGCGTGACGTCACTGCGAGCCCGTCGCTACGGCCTGTCGGCGATCAGAGCCGCCCGCATCGTCGCGGCCCTGCGCGGTGCCGGTCACGGCGTTCCCGCGGTGCGCGAGATCATGGGCGCTCTGCACGGGCTCGACGGCCTGGAAGAGCCCCAACGCATCCTGCAGCAACGTCTTGACCGGCTCGCCGTACGAAGCGTGGCACTGCTCCGCGCAGGCGCGGACCTGGCAACCGTCGTGCTCAGCGGGGAAAGACCTCGAACGTGACCGCCGGGAGGCCGCGGTGGCGGTCGCCCGCCATTTGCAGCATCTGCTCGATGAAGCCGCGGGCGTAGGCCAGCGGGTCCTGGGCCCCGCCGTTGAGGCCCTCGATGTACGAGCGGTGCTCGGCGAGCGAGGCGATGGCGCGCTCGATGCCGGGGCCGACCTCGACGGCGTGCGTGGGGTGCGGCGATCCGGCGACCGCCACCCGGCGCACGCCGTTCCAGGGCGCGAGCCCGTACTCCTTGAGCAGCTCGGGGAAGATCCAGCGGTTGCCCGCGTCGCCCGCCGCGTCCAGGACGGCCCGCCCGACCACCCGGTGATCGGGCGTGTTCCAGTGCACGCCGCCCCAGGTGTCGTGGTGGTTGAGCGTGATCAGCAGCTCCGGGCGGTGCCGCCGGACCGCGGCAGCCAGGTCGCGGCGGAGCGGCAGACCGGCCTCGATGACGCCGTCCGGATGGCGCAGGAACTCCACGTTCTGCACGCCGACCGCCGCCGCGCTCGCCCGCTGCTCGGCCTCACGGATCACCGCGCACTCCTCGGGCCCGATCCCGTCGATGCCCGCCTCTCCGTGGGTGACCAGCAGATACGTGACCTCGCGGCCGGCGTCGGTCCACTCGGCGACCGCGGCGGCGGCGCCGTATTCGAGGTCGTCGGGGTGGGCGACGATCGCCAGGGCGCGCTGCCAGTCGTCGGGCAGCGGCGTGAGGCCGGCCGGTCCGGGGGCCGTGGTGTCGGGTGCGGGCACGAGAGGCTCCTTCCCGGGGCGGCGCACCGCGTGCGCGTCCCTGCGCGGCGTACCGGCGGACGGCGTACGCCTGCTTCGAGCATGCCACGGTGCGGTGGCCGGGGATGGCGGAAACGGGCCGGTCCGAAACGGCTGATCCTCGTCGGTCGCGGGGTCCGTGGGTGAGGTGGCGGACGTCCGGATGGCGCCGGCGCGGAGTCATGGCGCGCGCCGGGGGCGCGGGTGGCGCCCGCTCCTGTGCCTGCTGAGCTGCATGTCATCACATCGGGTGAATAAGTGGCCCAGGCTTGCGAGTGGCAACGGTGGGTTGCCACGCTGTTGCTGACTGTCAAGCCCTTGGGAGGGCATGTGCCTTTCGGTGAGCAGCCCGCGTACCTCCGCGTCGCCGGCGACCTGCGTCAGAAGATCGTCGACGGCGTGCTGCCGCCGCACACCCGCCTCCCCTCGCAGGCCCGTATCCGCGAGGAGTACGGCGTCTCGGACACCGTCGCCCTCGAAGCCCGCAAGGTCCTGATGGCCGAAGGGCTGGTGGAGGGCCGCTCGGGGTCGGGCACGTATGTCCGCGAGCGCCCCGCCCAGCGCCGTATCGCCCGCGCCGGATTCCGCACCGGGGCGGGCGCGACGCCGTTCCGCCAGGAGCAGTCGGACGAGAAGGTCAAAGGGACCTGGGAGTCCAGCAGCGAGCAGGACGAGGCGAGCGACGCGATCGCGGCCCGGCTGCGCGTCCGGCCGGGCGAGCGGGTCATGCGCACCCGCTACCTCTTCCGCACCGAGGGCGAGCCGGTGATGCTCTCCACCTCCTGGGAGCCGCTGGAGGTGACGGGCCGGACGCCCGTGATGCTGCCCGAGGAGGGGCCGCTCGCCGGGCGCGGCGTGGTCGAGCGGATGGCGGCCATCGACGTGATCGTCGACAACGTCGTCGAGGAGGTCGGGGCCCGGCCGGGGCTGGCCGAGGAGGCGATGGTGCTGGGCGGCGTGCCCGGCCATGCCGTACTGGTCATCTCGCGGACGTATTACGCGGGCGGCCGCCCCGTGGAGACCGCCGATGTCGTCATGCTCGCCGACCGGCACCGGGTCGCATACCACCTCCCGGTGAAGTGACGCGGGGGAGAGGCGGGGAAGAGGCGCCGGTCCCGGTAGTGGTGAAGGGACACCGTTCCCGGTAGTGAAGTGCCCATGCTGGGCGAGTGGCTGACGGCGGCGCACCACCGTCCGTACTGGTGCGTAACCACCAGGTCAGCACCCGCAACGCCCGGCAATGTCCGCATTTGTCGCCCACTTTGCGATGTTGAAAAACTCACACCGCCCAAGTGAACGGGGATATTTGACCGAACATTGGATTCCGATCTTCCGTTTCGCTCTTACGATGGCGAAGTTTGTGCACGGCCGTGGGGGAAGATCAGGAGACCAAGCACGTTGAGCACGCCGAAGACCCCGAGCGCGGAGCAGGGCTCCCACTCGAACTACCGCAGGTCCCTCGGGACCATCGCCCTGACGGCCACGGGACTCGGGTCGATCATCGGCTCCGGCTGGCTGTTCGGAGCCGAGCGCGCCGCCGCCATCGCCGGTCCTGCCGCCATTCTGGCCTGGGTCATCGGCGCGGTCGTCGCCCTCACCATCGCGCTGACCTACAGCGAGCTGGGCGCGATGTTCCCCAAGGCCGGCGGCATGGTCCGGTACGGCCAGTACTCGCACGGCTCGCTGGCCGGCTACCTCGCCGCCTGGGCCAACTGGATCGCGATCGTCTCGGTCATCCCCGGTGAGGCCACCGCGTCCGTCCAGTACATGAGCTCCTGGGACTTCGGCTGGGCGCAGGGGATGTACGACGGCAAGGAGCTCACCGGCTCCGGCGTCGCGGTCGCCAGCGTGCTGCTGATCTTCTACTTCTTCCTGAACTGGTTCGCGATCACGCTGTTCGCGAAGACCAACACCGCGATCACGGTCTTCAAGGTCGTCGTGCCGATCATGACCGCGGGCGCGCTGATGCTGGCGCACTTCGACACGAGCAACGTCAAGCAGTTCGGCGGCTTCGCCCCGAACGGCTGGAGCGCGGTCTTCACCGCCGTCGCCCTCTCCGGCATCGTCTGGGCCTACAACGGCTTCCAGTCCCCGCTGAACATGGCGGCCGAGGCGCGCAACCCCGGCAAGTCGCTGCCCAAGGCGGTCATCCTCTCGATCGTCATCGCGCTGGTGATCTACCTCGCGCTGCAGGTCGCCTTCCTCATGGGCGTGCCCGCCCACGACCTGACCAAGGCCGGCAGCTGGGCCGGGCTGGGCTTCAACTCCCCGCTCGCCGACCTCTCGCTCGCCTGGGGCCTGAACTGGCTGGCGATGCTGCTGTACGCGGACGCCTTCATCTCCCCGTCCGGCACCGGCATGATCTACGCCGCCACCACCTCGCGCATGATCCACGGCGTGCAGGAGAACGGCCACCTGCCCGGCATCTTCGGCAAGGTCGACAAGAAGACCGGTGTGCCGCGCCCGGCCCTGGTCCTCAACCTGGTCATCGCGTTCCTCTTCCTCGCGGTCTTCCGCGGCTGGGGCTCGCTCGCCGAGATCGTCTCCATCGCGACGGTCATCTCCTACATCACGGGTCCGGTCGCCGTGATGTCGCTGCGCCGTCTCTCGCCGGACCTCAAGCGCCCGGTGAAGCTGCGCGCCATGCCGGTCATCGCCCCGATCGCGATGGTCTTCGGCTCGCTCGTCCTGTACTGGGGCCGCTGGCCGCTCACCGGCAAGGTCATCCTGATCATGGCCGTCGGCCTGCCGGTCTGGGCCTGGTACGAGCTGCGCAAGCCCTGGGCCGAGCTGAAGCCGCACCTGAAGGCCGGCGCCTGGGTGGTCGCGTACCTGCTGGTCATGGCCGCGGTGTCGTACTGCGGCGGCACGGAGTTCGGCGGCCGCGGCTTCATCCCGCAGGGCGTGGACCTCGGGGTCGTCGTGGTGATCGCCCTGGCCTTCTACTACTGGGGTGTGCGCAGCTCCTGGCGCAACCCCTCGCTCCTCGTGGCCGAGGCCGAGGCGCGCGCCGCCGCCGAGCGGGACGAGGCCACTGACGGTGACGACGACGGCCGGGACCCGGCCGAGAAGGTCGACGCCCGCGTCTGATCCACCGCCCGCACTGCTCCGGCCGCCCGGCACCGTCTCGGTGCCGGGCGGCCGTCGTTTCCGGGCCCGCTACCGGCCGGTCCGCGGTACGAGTGACGCGGGGCAATGGATGTGGACGGTGACATGGCCGGTTCGGTGCCTCTTTGTGCAAAGACGTATCCGGTGCGTGAAGGTCGGGCGTAGGCTCGGGCATATGCGGATCGGGTTTTCGGTGTTAGTGCAGGACGGGCGCGCCACGGCGCGCCGGACGGCGGACGGAGGAGCGCGATGACCGACAGTGGCGCCGTACTGCCGTGGCTGGTCATCCGCGAGGACGACAACGGCAACCGCTACCGCGTCGGCCGGTACGCCACCCGCACGGAGGCGGAGCAGGTCGCCGACCGGCTCGGCGGCCGCGGCCGCGAGCGGCTCTATGTGGTCGAGCGGGTCGACCGCGCCACGGCCTGACGATCGAGGCCGCATAGGCTGCCGCGCATGAGTGCGGTGCGTGTGGTGGTGGGCGGAGCGGTGCTGGACCGGGGGCGGCTGCTGGCCGCGCGGCGCAGCGCGCCGCCGGAGCTGGCCGGGCGCTGGGAGCTGCCCGGCGGCAAGGTCGAGGCCGGCGAGACGCCCGAGCAGGCGCTCGTACGGGAGCTGCGCGAGGAACTGGGCGTCGCGGTCGAGCCGCTGGCGCGCATCCCCGGGGAGTGGCCGCTGAAGTCCGGGCTGGTGCTCCAGGTGTGGACCGTACGGCTGGTCTCCGGGACGCCGCGGCCGTTGCAGGACCACGATGCGCTGCGCTGGCTGCCGCCGGGCGACGAGGGCACGGTGGACTGGCTGGACCAGGACCGGCCGGCGGTCGCCGAGGCGATGCGCCTGCTCATGGGGCAGGGGGCGCTCGACTGACGGGCTACGCCGTTCGCGCCACGATGCACCTGGTTGACCCTCTTGGGGCGATAACCGAACCCTGATATCGGGTATGTGCTGATTAACCCCCCTCAAAATGTACAAAACCGCCGGGGGAGCATCGGGCTGGGGAAGTGATCGGCGTGAGCGACAGCGCAGCGGCAGGGCCCACGGGGTCGCCTGCGTCGCAGGCCCGCCGGCTGGGCACGGCAGCGGTCCCCCCGATCGCCGAGTGGAGCTTCCCGGCCGAGCCGGGCGTGGTCCGTACGGCCCGTGCCATGGTCCGCGAGACGCTGCACGACTGGGACATGGAGCCGGCGGTGGACGTGGCCGTCCTCCTGGTCAGCGAGCTGGTGACCAACTCCCTGCGGTACGCCAGCGGGCCGATCGGCGTACGGATCGTCCGGCTGCGCGGCGGAGACCTCCTCGTGGAGGTGTCCGACCCGCTCCCCGACCCGCCCCGCGAGCGCACGGCCGCGCCCGACGACGAGGGCGGCCGCGGGCTGCAGCTGGTGGCATGCAGTGCCCGCCGCTGGGGCACCCGACGGGGCAGGAGCGGCAAGACGGTGTGGTTCGAGCTCGCCGAAACCGGCTGACGCCCGCCGGGCGGTCGCGCCCCTTGTGGCCGTCGCGCAGAAAACACTGCTTCGTGCCTGGTGGGGAGGTTGGAGCGGACCGTGGCTGGTTATGAGTCTGGGTGGGTTGCGATCGTTGCGAATTCATCGAGACCTCGTCGATGACCTGCGATCGAGACTGTGCTGTGATCGTGAGGACCGTGTTCCGGATAGCCGTGTTGCTGGATACTCGGCCTGTCCGGTCCGGGCACGATGAGCTGGAGGGGACGGGGCTCGTGAGCGAGATGTCAGCGGGTGAGGAACACCCTGCGATGAGGGATGGGTCGGGCCGGATGGACGTACCGGACGGCCCGCCCGTCTGGCAGAGCAGCGCGCCCGGATCGATCTACGACTACATCCGCGTCGCCTCCTTCGCCCTGGGCCCCGACGGCCGCATCGAGCAGTGGAGCCGCCGCGCCGCCGACATGCTCGGCATCCCCGCCAAGGACGCCATAGGGCAGGATCCGGTGGAGGCGTTCGTCCCGCGCGAGCTGCGCGAGGCCGGGCACAGGACGGTCAGCGAGATCCTCGACGGCCGCGAATGGACCGGCCTGGTGCCGTACCGCACGGGCCCGGAAGCGCCCGTCGACGGCCTCGCCGAGATCTACGTCATGCCGTCCGAGACCGGCACCGGCGAGCGCGCCGCGGTCTGCCTGGTCGTCGACGTACGGGCGCTGCGCGGCATCGAGACCGACCTCGCCGCCGCGCAGGCGGTTTTCGGACAGTCCCCGATCGGGTTCATGCTCTTCGGCACGGACCTGCGGCTGCGCCGGGTCAACGAGCGCTTCGCCACGGTCTTCGGCGGCCCGCCGAGCAGGTTCCAGGGCGCGGCGCCCGAGGAGTACCTGCCACGCCCCGAGGCCGAGCGGCTCAACGCCGCGCTGCGCCGGGTCCTGGAGACCGGCGACCCGGTCGCCGAGATGCAGCTGGTGGGCACGCCGCACGGCACGGACGAGCGCCGCCGCTGGTCGGTGTCGCTGTACCGGCTGCACAGCGCCAGCGGCCGCCCCATCGGGGTCGCGGCCCTCGCCTCCGACGTCACGGGCCGCCGCCGCGCCGAGCGGGAGGCCGCCAACGCCCGCCGCAATCTGGCCCTGCTGAACGAAGCGGGGGCGCGCATAGGCAATTCGCTGGACCTGGAGACCACCGCCCGCACCCTCCTCGACGTCGCCGTGCCGCAGTTCTGCGACCTGGCCTCGGTCGACCTGTACCAAGGGCTGCTGGCCGGGGACGAGGCGCCGCCCGGCATGACCGACGGCAGCGCCGAGCTGCGCCGGGTCGCCTTCGCCAGCGCCGTGTCCGACGGGCCGCTCCCGGAGGGCGGCGGCCGCGGCAGCGCCCCGGGCGGGGACGCGGCGGAGGACGACGGCGCGCCGGTCGCGGTCGGCGCGGTGCACCGTTTCCCCTTCAACTCCCCCTGTGCGGGGGCGCTCCGTACGGCCGAGGCGCAGATCATCCCGGGCCGCGAGACCGACGAGCGGCCCGAACTGGGCCGCGCGGTCGTGCACTCGACGCTCGCCGTGCCGATGGTCGCCCGCGACACCGTCGTCGGCCTCGTGCAGTTCTCGCGGACGAAGGGCAGTGAGTCCTTCGGCGAGCGGGACACCGCGCTCGCCGTGGAGCTGGCCGCGCGCGCCGCCGTCTGCATCGACAACGCCCGGCTGTACCGCCGCGAGCACGAGCGCGCGCTGATCCTCCAGCGCAGCCTGCTGCCGCCCGGCGACCCGGAGGCGGCGGGCCTGGACATCGCCTGCCGCTATCTGCCGGGTACGACCGCCACGGAGGTCGGCGGCGACTGGTTCGACGTCATCGAGCTGCCCGGCCACCGCACGGCCCTGGTCGTCGGCGACGTCATGGGGCGCGGCCTGCGCGCCGCCGTCGCCATGGGTGAACTGCGTACGGCGGTGCGGACGTTGGCGCTGCTGGACCTGGAGCCGGCCGAGGTGCTCTCGGCGCTCGACGAGATCGCGCGCGGGCTGGGGGCCACGGGCAGCGACGGGCGTTCGGGCCCGCGGGGGCGCGGAGCCGCCGGGGGCGCCGGTCCGCAAGCGGGCGCGGACATCGGCGCGGCAGCGGGCGCGTACGGGAGTACGGCAGCGGGCGCGGACGCCGGAGCGGAGGCGGGACCGCACGCGGGCTCCCGGCGCACCGACCGCGCCACCGACCTCTCCGAGGTCTACCTCGCCACCTGCGTGTACGCCGTCTACGACCCGGTCACCCGGCGATGTACGTTCGCCAACGCCGGCCACCTGCCGCCGGTCCTGGTCGAGGAGGGCGAGGACGCTCTCCTCCTCGACGTCCCGCCCGGCATGCCGCTGGGCGTCGGCGGCGAGCCCTTCGAGGAGATCGAGGTCGAGCTGCCGGACGGCGCGCTGCTCGCGCTGTACACCGACGGCCTGGTCGAGTCCCGGGACCACCCGCTCGACGAGGGTCTGCAGGCGTTCCGCGCGGCCCTGTCGGAGGCGGGCCGCCCACTGGAGGACGCCTGCGACCACGTACTGTCCGCGCTGGACACCCGGCACGGCGAGGACGACATCGCCCTGCTGATGGCCCGGGTGCACGGCCTGCCGAAGGACGCGGTCGGCGACTGGAACCTCGCCCCCGAGGCCCGCTCGGTCGCCCGCGCCCGCGAACTGGCCCGCGACCAGCTCACCGACTGGGGCCTGGAGCCCCTCGTCGACACCACCGAACTGCTGGTCAGCGAGCTGGTCACGAACGCCTTGCGGCACGGCCACGGCGACATCCGGCTGCGCCTCCTGCTGGACCGCACCCTGGTCTGTGAGGTCTGGGACGCGGACCTCGCACAGCCGCGGCGGCGGCGGGCGCGGGACACCGACGAGGGCGGCCGCGGCCTCCAGCTCGTCGGCCTCCTCAGCAGGGGCTGGGGCAGCCGCCGTACGCCGCGGGGCAAGACCGTCTGGTTCGAGCTCGACCTGCCCGACGGGGACACCAAGGCGCCGGATCCGACGGATGCGCTGCTGGACCTGTTCTGACCGTCACGCCGGCCGGGTCACCCCGACCGGCGTCGGCGGATCGTCTTGCCCAGCCAGATCAACGGGTCGTACTTGCGGTCCGCCGCCCGCTCCTTCAGCGGGATCAGCGCGTTGTCGGTGATGCGGATGTGTTCGGGGCAGACCTCGGTGCAGCACTTGGTGATGTTGCAGTAGCCCAGGCCGTGGTCGTCCTGGGCGGTGCTCTTGCGGTCCAGGCCCTCGTCCGCCGCCGCGTCCAGCGGGTGCATGTCCAGTTCGGCGATGCGCATCAGGAAGCGGGGGCCGGCGAACGCCTCCTTGTTCTCCTCGTGGTCGCGGACGACGTGGCAGGTGTCCTGGCAGAGGAAGCACTCGATGCACTTCCGGAACTCCTGGGAGCGGCCGACGTCCTCCTGCCGCATGCGGTACTCGCCGGGCTTGAGGTCGGCGGGCGGCACGAAGGACGGCACCTCGCGGGCCTTGGCGTAGTTGAAGGAGACGTCCGTGACCAGGTCGCGGATGACGGGGAAGGCCCGCATCGGGGTGACCGTGACCGTCTCCGCGCGGTCGAAGACGGACATCCGTGTCATGCACAGCAGCCGGGGCCGGCCGTTGATCTCCGCGCTGCAGGAACCGCACTTGCCGGCCTTGCAGTTCCAGCGCACGGCCAGGTCCGGCGCCTGGGTGGCCTGCAGCCGGTGGATGATGTCCAGCACCACCTCGCCCTCGTTGACCTCGACGGTGAAGTCGCCGAGGCTGCCGCCCGCAGCGTCCCCCCGCCACACCCTGAAGTGCGCGTCGTACGAACTCACGAGCTCAGCTCCTCGTCCGTCAGGTACTTCGCCAGTTCGTCCCGCTCGAACAGCTCCAGAAGGTCGGCGCGGATCGCCGGCGTCTCCCGCCGTTCCAATTGGATGTGGGCGAGCGCCGGGTCTTCGGGGAGTTCGGGGCGGCCGTCGTTCGTGGCCAGCCGGCACAGCAGGTTGACGCGGCGCCAGCGGCGGTCCATCTCGGGGTGGTCCTCGCGGGTGTGGCCGCCGCGGCTCTCCTTGCGCGTCAGCGCGGCCCGCGCCACGCACTCGCTGACCAGCAGCATGTTCCGCAGGTCGATGGAGAGGTGCCAGCCGGGGTTGTACTGCCGGTGGCCCTCCACCCCGGCCCGCCGCGCCCGCACCCGCAGGCCGGCCAGCTTCTCCAGCGCCTGCTCCATCTCCGACTGCCGCCGGATGATGCCCACCAGGTCGTTCATCGCCTGCTGGAGCTCCTGGTGCAGGGTGTACGGATTCTCCGCCGGACCCCCGGCGTGCAGCGTGTCCGCGCCCTCCGCGCTGAACGGCCGCAGCGCCTCCGCCTCGGCCACCTCGATCTCCCGCGGGTCCACGGCGGGCCGCAGCCCGTGCGTGAGCCCGGCCGCGTACTCCGCCGCGTACAGTCCAGCGCGCCGCCCGAAGACCAGCAGGTCGGAGAGGGAGTTGCCGCCGAGCCGGTTGGAGCCGTGCATGCCGCCGGCGACCTCGCCCGCGGCGAACAGCCCGGGGACGCCGGCCGCTGCCGCGGTGTCCGGGTCGACGTCCACGCCGCCCATGACGTAGTGGCAGGTCGGTCCGACCTCCATCGCCTCGGTCGTGATGTCCACGTCCGCCAGCTCCTTGAACTGGTGGTGCATGGAGGGCAGCCGGCGCCGGATCACCTCGGCCGGCATCCGCGTGGAGACGTCCAGGAAGACGCCGCCGTGCGGGGAGCCGCGGCCCGCCTTGACCTCGGCGTTGATGGCCCGCGCGACCTCGTCGCGGGGCAGCAGCTCGGGCGGCCGGCGGTTGCTGTCGGGGTCGTCGTACCAGCGGTCGCCCTCGTCCTCGGACTGCGCGTACTTCTCCTTGAAGACGTCCGGGATGTAGTCGAACATGAAGCGCTTGCCGTCGCTGTTGCGCAGCACCCCGCCGTCGCCGCGCACCGACTCGGTGACGAGGATGCCCTTCACCGACGGCGGCCAGACCATGCCGGTGGGGTGGAACTGCACGAACTCCATGTTGACGAGCGGCGCGCCCGCGAGCAGCGCCAGCGCGTGGCCGTCGCCCGTGTACTCCCACGAATTCGAGGTGACCTTGAAGGACTTGCCGATGCCGCCGGTGGCCAGCACCACGGCGGGTGCCTCCAGGACGAAGAACCGGCCGGACTCCCGCTCGTAACAGAACGTTCCTGCCACCCGGCCGTCCTCTTTCAATACGCGGGTGACCGTGCACTCCTGGAACACCTTCAGGCGCGCGTCGTATGCGCCGAACTCCCGCTCGTCCTCCTGCTGCAGCGAGACGATCTTCTGCTGGAGAGTGCGGATCAGCTCCAGGCCCGTACGGTCGCCGACGTGCGCGAGGCGCGGGTACTCGTGCCCGCCGAAGTTGCGCTGCGAGATGCGGCCGTCGGGCGTGCGGTCGAAGAGCGCGCCCCAGGTCTCCAGCTCCCAGACCCGGTCCGGGGCCTCGCGCGCGTGCAGCTCGGCCATCCGCCAGTGGTTCAGGAACTTCCCGCCGCGCATCGTGTCGCGGAAGTGGACCTTCCAGTTGTCGCCCTCGTTGACGTTGCCCATGCTGGCGGCGATGCCGCCCTCGGCCATGACCGTATGGGCCTTGCCGAAGAGCGACTTGCAGATCACCGCCGTCCGCATGCCCTGCTCGCGGGCCTCGATGGCGGCCCGCAGCCCGGCGCCGCCCGCGCCCACCACGACCACGTCCCAGGCCTGCCGTTCGACTTGCGTCATGAATTGCGCACCTTCCTGGAAGCTCTAGAAGAACCGCGGATCGTCGAAGGCCCCGACGGACAGCAGGTAGACGTAGAAGTCGGCGGCGGCCACGCTGATCAGCGAGGCCCAGGCGAGCGCCGCGTGCCGGGCGTTGAGCTTGCCGACCCAGCCCCACAGCCGGTAGCGCACGGGGTGCCTGGAGAAGTGCTTCAGGCGGCCGCCGACGATGTGCCGGCAGGAGTGGCAGGAGAGGGTGTAAGCCCAGATCAGCCCGATGTTGACGAGGAAGACCAGGCCGCCGAGCCCCATGTGACCCCACGCGTAGCTCGCGTCGCGGAAGGCGAGCACGGTGTCGTACGTCAGCACGCCCGCGACCAGCAGCGCGGCGTAGAAGAAGTACCGGTGGATGTTCTGCAGGATCAGCGGGAAGCGGGTCTCGCCGCTGTAGGTCTTGTGCGGCTCGGCGACCGCGCAGGCCGGGGGCGAGGCCCAGAAGCCGCGGTAGTACGCCTTGCGGTAGTAGTAGCAGGTCAGCCGGAAGCCCAGCGGGAAGATCAGGATCAGCAGCGCGGGGGACAGGCCCCACCAGCTGCCGAACAGGTCCCAGTTGGGGCCGTGCCGCATCGTCGCGCAGTTCTCCGCGAGGCAGGGGGAGTAGAACGGCGAGACGTAGGGCGCGTGGTAGTAGTCGGCGTTCGCGAACGCCCGCCACGTCGAGTACACGACGAACGCGAGCAGCCCGGCCGCGGTGCTCGCCGGGTACAGCCACCAGCGTTCGGTGCGCAGGTGACGGGCGGGGATGGCGGCGCGAGCGGGGCCGTGCACCCCGCTCGCGCCGGTTTTCGATGAAGGTTCGGTGCCTGTGGCCAACGTCGGTCTCCGTGAGCGGGGGGTGACAGGGCTGAGGGGGGACGGCCGGGCGTGAGTCGCTTGCGGTGCGCGGTGGTCGCGTCGCTACGGGGCGCGGCGGTCGCGGGCGCCCAGCCCCTCGTCCTCGGCGTCGGTCCACAGGGAGGCGTCGTACGGGGCGTCCGGGATGGTCACCATGTCGGACACCGCGCGGCCTTCCACCGGCCGGTCGCCGGAGTCGGTCGCGGACTGCGCGCGCAGCAGTTCGAGGCTTTCGCGCAGGTGCTCGGTGTCGCTGCGGACCCGGCGGATCTCCAGTCCGCCGCCGACCCGCTGCTCCAGGCGTCCCACCGAGCGGACCAGGTCGTCCAGGCTGCGCTGCACAGCCGTCAGATCATCGTGCAAGGACATGACGAGCCCTCACTTCCGAGGGTGCGGTCGGCAATCTCATGCGCCTGCGAGTGTCGCGCGTCACAGTCGCGGTTGGGAAGGGATTCGCCGGTATTCCGGGTCACGATGGCGCATAGGGGGGCGTGACCGGTCGTACCGGAATGCGTTGGGCCGGGCGGGTGGCCTTGGGGAGTAGGGCCGTCGTGTCGCCGGGGCGCGCGGCGCGCCGTCGTTTTGAGTGGACGGGCCATAGATGTGATGAGCCGCAAAGTCGGCCGAATGTGATCAGCGGCGGCGCCGCCGCACGGGCGAGCCCGGAGGTAACAGGATGACCGACGACGTCGGACCGCAGGGCGCGAGCGGCGGCCGGACGGCGGGCCGCGGGCGCCGCCGGGTCGCG